>CALDZS010000203.1 GCA_937944065.1 uncultured Amylibacter sp.
ACAGCCAAAGATCATCGTCAGAACCTGTGACGGCAATCGTGCGGCAACCAACACACCGACCAGCGCACCCACCATGATGCCCGGCGCCCCAGCGCGCAAAATAGGCCATTCAACTGCGTCTTTCTTATGATGGCTAAGAACGGATCGAACCGAGGTGAAAATAATCGTGGCCAAAGATGTGGCGACACAGATTTGCATTAACTGCGCATTGTCATAACCAAGCCAAGTGAATGTGTAGAAAAATGCGGGCACCAAAACGATGCCACCGCCCACCCCCAGCAATCCCGCCAATACACCGGCAAATGCGCCGATGACCAGCAACATTACAAGGACCGGTAACAGGGTGGGGATATCCACTAAGAAGGCTCGCTGATCATGTATGACCAATCAGAATAGGTACCCAGATCACCCACCGCGCTTTTCACCCGCGCGACATGTTGGTCTATGTTCACCAACGTAGGCTCCATCTCCAGATACGCGCTCATCAGTACTATTCCAGCCTCGTCTGTATCGTCAAATTCATAACTGAAAGGCGCTTCGCCAAGTGCATTTTGCACCTGTTTAGCTTGATCCATGTCCGCACATTCTATGTAGAAATCAAACCGGTGTGGCACGGACATATCCGCGCCCTCTGCTTCCATCACTTCAAGCATTTCAGCATCGGATAGTTCTGCGCGCATCAATTTGAAATTACGGTATCCCGCCCAAATTACAGCTACAAAAACCAAGGCAACGGCAACATATATCAACATACGATATTCCTTCAAGAGTTGTGCGATGGATCGCGCACTTGAGGCGTCAACGCAAGTGTTATTGCACCGCGACAGCCTGCGCTTGCACTGACAAAACAGCATCCAACGCTTCTAGCATCGTCTGACTGTTGGCTTCCGCGCGATGTGCATTCTCTGACAGATACCGCTTCCAATGCCGCGCACCTGGTTGGCCTGTAAACAGCCCCAACATGTGTCGCGTGATCTGATGCAGCTTGCCTCCATCTGCCAAATGGGCGTCCACATATGGCACCATCGCGCGCACGACATCAGGCGCGGTCACGTCAGAGATGCCACCAAATAACATCTCTTCGGCAAGCCCCAAAATCGCCATCGGATCATGATAGGCTACACGCCCGATCATCGCCCCATCTAGGCCGCGATCAATATGCGTCTTTGCTTCTTCCAACGTTCTCAGTCCACCGTTCAACACAATCTCTAAGTCAGGATTGTCCACTTTGATCTGATGCACCAAATCATAATCCAAGGGTGGAACATCGCGGTTTTCCTTGGGGCTAAGCCCCTTAAGCCACGCCATACGCGCATGGATCGCAAAACTGCGAACACCGCGTTCACTGACGCGGTCGACAAAGTCTGGCAATATATCTGCGGGCACCTGATCATCAACGCCAATGCGGCATTTCACGGTCACCTCGACATCACCCGCTGCTTCGATCATTGCTTGCACACAGTCAGCCACCAGATCGGGCGATTTCATCAGCACCGCGCCAAAGGTTCCAGATTGCACACGGTCAGATGGGCAGCCAACGTTCAAATTCACTTCGGCATATCCAGCGTCTACACCCATACGCGTGGCTGTGGCCAACTGATCTGGATCAGACCCGCCAATTTGCAATGCGACCGGTTGTTCAAACGGATCAAACCGCAATAGACGCGCAGCATCACCGTGGATCAACGCGGGTGCCGTAACCATTTCTGTGTAGAGCAGCGTGTTCGGCGACAACAAACGATGTACCGTGCGGCAATGTCTGTCCGTCCAATCCATCATCGGCGCAACGCTTAGTGTCCGTCTTAGCTTAGCTTTTGGTTTTATGGGGTTTTTCATACGGTTTCTAATTTTCTAATGTCACACACATCACATTTTACCATGTTTTTGTATTCATGTAGCAGCATTTTGAACAGACATCTTGCACAAAACCACAGGCCATAACGCTTTGCCGTTTGCGGTGATACCCAGTGAACTGCGCAAGGGCAGCATATCCAGCACATTGCAGCGGCATCAAGTTGCCCGCAGTATTGACCTAAATCAGTCTGACCGCGTTGCAAGTATGCAATCTAGCCTTCAATTGGAACCAGACAGTGCGCCACAGTTGCGCTCTGACAATTATGGAGGCTGCTATGTCGAAACTACAATTTCTATTCCTGTGCCTTTTATTACCACAATTTGCCTTGGCACAAGACGATCCAGAGTTTCTGAAACTGGGCGGCGATCTTTATGGCGGCGGCAGCGCTGTGGTAGTAACCGACGAGGCAGCCCATGACGTATTCTTGGCCGCGCAAGATACCAACTTGGTAGGACCTATCACTGGTTCCGCGCATATGGTCGGGCAGAATGTAATACTTTCTAAATCCGTTGCAGGCAACGCCTATGCTGCTGGTCAATCTGTCACGCTCAGTGGAACCGTAACAGGTAACGCAACACTGGCTGGTCAGACGGTGACCATCAGTGACATCGGACGAAACCTGCGCGCATTTGGACAATCACTTACGTTGAACGGTACCGTCGGAGGCGCTGCATTGATCGCGGCGCAAACGGTTACATTCAACAGCGAAATCACTGGTGATGTCGCGGTGAACGCCGAAACGATCACCTTTGGTCCAGAGGCGAAAATCGGCGGCAAACTGACGATATATCATTCTGATCCAGATTCGATCGAAGTTCCAAGCGTTGTCATACCAGAAGCACAGATAACGCGTAAAGCAGTCGAAGAGTGGTCAAAAGACACCCCAACGTCGATTGGTGTCAGTCGCGGGACAATTTGGCGCGGTATATTAACCACGATTGTTACGGTGACCTTGCTCGCGGCAATTCTTGCAGCGTTAATACCGACGAAACTGTCGCAGATGCGCAGCACGTTTCTTGACCACCCCCTTCGGTCGTTTTGGTTTGGTTTTTTGACACTGTCTGCCGCAATCGGAACCACTGTGGTGTTGGCGATGAGCTTGGTTGGGCTTTTGGCATTACCATTGTCGATCATTTTGCCGCTATTGATCGGCTTTGCAGGCTACGTCGTTGGTGCCTATGCGATCGGTGTCGGACTTTTAAACATGATTGCTAGAACCTACCCAAGCGCCTGGATCGAACGCGCGCTTTCCGCCGCAGTCGGCGCAATCGTTGTCGCCGTCATTGGACTTGTTCCATTCGTGGGTTGGCTGGTGGTGCTGGCGGTCACGCTGACAGGTATCGGTGCGCTGTGTATCATATTCTTTCGACCCCGTTTTTATGCAGAGGCAGCGTCCACAGCATAACTTGTCACGGACGAACCGCATTGTGTAATACCTTGGCCGCAGGAAAAACATTCGCCGCGGCCAAGATTGCAGGTCTTACAGACCCCATTTCGCTTTGTTATCTTCGAAAAAGCCTTTGGTTTTTTTCAACTTCACCCAGTTGTTGACGTAGTTGATCCAAACCTGATCGGTTTGTGGAACCAACATCGCGATCGGTGTTGGTGCACGTGATACTGCACCTTCAACCCGCGCTACACCGAATTTCTCGGCCAATGTTGATCCTTCGATGTTAGATGTGATGAACACGTCTGCGCGGCCTGCCAGCACTTCTTGGTATCCACGCGCGGGGGCTTCGACAACTTTAATATCCGCGTTCGGATACCAGTCACGAACCAACTTTTCAAACGAAGTGCCAAGTGTTGTTGCCACCTTTACGCCTGGTTGGTTGATCGCGTCATGGTCGGCGTATTTGCCCGCATTTTCTTTGGCCGTAAAAGGCATAATTTCAACAGAAATATAGCTTTCGGAAAAACCTGCGGCTTTCATCCGTGCGGGCGAAATCGAAGCAGACCCAGTGATGTGATATTGTCCAGCAACCACACCGTTCACCAGTGTTTTCCAGTCAGTTGGTACAAATTCAACCTCGACACCCAGATCAGCAGCCAATTCAGTCATGATGTCGATATCAAAACCTTTGTAGCTGTTGGTGGCAGGGTCACGTACCGACATGGGATTCCAATCGCCCGTTGTGCCAACTTTCAGCACGCCCGAGCTAAGGATTTCGTTCAGTGCAGATTGTGCCTGTGCGGCACCAGTCAGCGCAAGGCCTACGGCGGCAACGGCGGCTGCTTTGAAAAATTTATTCATCTTATTCTCCTGTTGGGAAGTTGTGCTCTAAGACTATAAAGTGTCTTGAAAGAGGCTGGGATTGATCTAAATTAGCACTTAAGTCAAACAAGTAAACACCAACGTTCAGGTAAACGATGCCTAATGCAATGATAGAGCTCGTGGACGTGAACAAGTGGTTCGACACATTTCACGTGCTTAAAGATATTAACCTGACAGTCGGTGTCGGTGAAAAAGTTGTGATTTGCGGCCCGTCTGGGTCTGGTAAATCTACAGTGGTTAGGTGCATCAATCGACTGGAAGAACATCAAAGCGGCACCATCCGTTTGGATGGGCGCGAATTGACGAATGACGCGAAATCCATCGCCTCTATCCAAGGCGAAGTTGGGATGGTGTTTCAGCAGTTCAATCTATTTCCGCATCTAAGTGTTTTGGAAAACCTGATTTTGGGACCGATGAAAGCACGAGGCCAACCCCGCGCCGAGGCTGTCGAAAAAGCGCGGCTTTATCTAGATCGTGTTCGCATTCCCGAACAGGCCGACAAGATGCCCGCACAATTGTCTGGTGGACAGCAACAACGTGTCGCCATTGCGCGGTCGCTTTGTATGGAACCAAAGGTAATGTTGTTCGACGAGCCCACATCCGCGCTGGACCCAGAGATGATTTCAGAGGTGCTGGATGTGATGGTAGAGTTGGCGCATGAGAACATGACCATGGTGGTGGTGACCCACGAAATGGGCTTTGCCCGCAAGGTGGCTGACAAGGTGGTGTTTATGGATCAGGGCGAGATTGTCGAACAAGCCCCCACCGACGCATTTTTCAACAATCCACAATCCGAACGGTGTCGCACCTTCCTCGGTCAAATTTTACAACATTGAGGGGGGATGTCATGAAAAAGATCATCCTACCTATTTGCCTGATATTAATCCTTACGGGTTGCACTGGCGATACATGGGGTTGGTATGTCATCAACCCAGCCACGCCTGCAGGGTGGGTGAATGTCAAATTCCTAGTGTCCGGCATGTGGAGCACGATCCAGATATCGGTGATCGCAGCTGTCATATCCATAACACTCGGTCTATTGGTCGCCCTGCCTGGTCAATCGTCAAAACGCGGCTGGCGTATGGTGAACCGCGTCTATGTTGAGCTGATACGATCCATCCCACTGTTGCCGATGTTGTTCTGGGTGTTCTACGGACTGCCACTGATCTTCAAATCTATGGGATTAAACATTCCCATCGACCCGTTCTGGGGCGCCATCATAACCCTTGCGGTTTCCGACAGCGCGTTTACCGCCGAAATCTATCGATCAGGCATCCAATCCATCGCGCGGGGCCAAGCAGAAGCGGCCCAAACCGTGGGTCTGACCT
>CALDZS010000204.1 GCA_937944065.1 uncultured Amylibacter sp.
GGCCGCGACATACGCGGATTTAAAGGGTGACGCGACCAACGAATGTGCCGAAGCCATATTGATGATCCGACCCCATCTTTGTGCCCTCATGTCCTTTATAACAAGGCGGGTCGTGTGAAAGGCTGATGTCAGGTTGATCGCCGTAATCGCATCCCATTTCTCTACTGGGAAATCTTCGACAGGGGCGACATGCTGAATGCCGGCATTGTTCACCAATATATCGATGGTGCCGAAACGCTCTTGCGCCTCTGCGATCATCGTCTCGATCTGATCAGGTTTCGACATATCTGTCCCGAAATGCGCAACTTGCTTTGCGCCGCGCGCTTGCAGGTCCGCTAATTGTTCGGCGATCACATCAGTGTCACCGAATCCGTTGATCAGCACGGTTGCACCCAGATCAGCAAACCGTGCTGCGATACCCGCGCCAATGCCACTGGTTGATCCGGTAATGAGGGCTGTTTTACCTGTCAGCATGATCACATCCTTTTGATATATTTGAAACTGCTTTTGGAAAGCATGAAAATGCGAAATAGTGTTTTTTTGCAAGCGAATACTGATGCGGGCTTCAGATGCCACGAATTGGGTGCTGCTGGCTTGCAACCGTAATCATCAGGGTTTTTGAATTGCTGTGGATTCATGTCCAAAGTGATTTGTAGCTATTCGGTGTCACCAAATTATACTGATCAACATTCAAACCCGGATGGAGGATTATGATGGCAGACCCATTTCAAGATGTAGATTCTGCGGGCCCAGAATTTATCAAGATGTTTGCGGACGCGATGGATGTCCGTCAAAGCGACCCAACAATGGAAAAAATCGTAGCGACATATTTGGGGATGTTGAAGCTCTCGGATGACAGTATCACCATAGAAATAGGTGCAGGCGCAGGTGCCGTCACGCGTCGCATTGCAGCACATTTACAGCCGGCCAAAGTCGTTGGATACGAGCCATCGCGCGGGTTCGTAGAAGAGGCACGAAATAGGGTGCAAGGTGCGCCAAATCTGACATTCCAAGTGGCTGATGGAACCAATGTACCCGTTGAAAATGGTACTATAGACGCGGTGGTTATGCATACGGTTTTGACCCACGTCACACATCCAGAAAAGTTGCTGGCAGAGGCGTTCAGGGTCTTAAAGCTGGGTGGAACCCTAATTGTCTGCGACGCTGATTTTTCCAAGGCCACGTTCAGCAATTTTGCAAACGATCCACTGGATGTTTGCGCTAAAGAATTTGTCCGTGAATTTGTAACCGACCCGTTCATTGTCAGCAAATTACGCAGCCTTGTTTCAGGTGTTGGTTTGGATCTTGTCCATTTTGATGTCGAAAGCCGTGTTGTTACCACCAAAGAACAGATGCGCCCGTGGGTCGAGGCTACGACCAGTCAAATGTGTGAACGCGGCGATATTGGGAAAGAGTTGGCTGATGCTTTGGTCGCAGAGCATGATCGCCGCGCGGAAAACGAATCCCTGTACGGCTATCAGGCATTCGCGACCGCTGTCGCAAGAAAGCCTGAAAAGAAACCCTAGTGGTTGCCTAAGCCGCGTTATTCGGGTGCGTCAACTTGTGATCCACGTTCGCGGTACGGTGTCGTGTTATATTGCGCGCGGTAGCATTTGGAAAAATGCGATGGTGATGCAAAACCGCAGGCAAGGGCGACATTAATCACGGTCATATCGGTTTGCATCAGCAGATGCCGTGCCTTTTGCAGTCGCAGTTCCATGTAATACCGTTTGGGCGAGCGATCTAGATAACGCCGGAACAACCGTTCCAATTGGCGGGTCGACATATTCACCCGTTCCGACAGGATCGATGGTGAAATCGGATCCTCAATATTGTTTTCCATTGTCTTGATGACTTCGGACAGTTTCGGATGACGCACCCCAATGCGGGCAGGTATCGACAGGCGTTGCCCGTCTTTTTCCGTGCGCGGAGCGTTATATATCATCTGATCCGAAACCCAATTGGCAGCTTCTTGTCCCAGATCGATCACGATCATATGCAAAAACAGATCGATCGAACTGGTTCCACCAGCACAGGTCCAACGGTTGCCATCCATCACGAAAACGGTTTTCAGCAGCTCGACATCAGGAAAATCTTCTTCAAAGCTATCGTGGTTTTCCCAGTGGATGGTCGACTTGCGATTGTCCAGCAGGCCAGCTGCGGCCAAGGTGTATGCACCTGTACTGATACCCGCAATAGTCACACCTTTGCGGCTTTCGCGGCGCAACCAGTTGATCACGGGTTTCGTTGTGTTCTTGGAAATATTCAGACCACCACAGACCACAATTACTGTGTCGCGATTGGTTTCGGTCAATCCGTGATCTAGACGCATTTCGGTGCCATTTGAGGCGCGCATGAACTCACCTGTCTCGCCAGCCAGGGCCCAGCTATACACTTCACGTCCTACAGCACGGTTGCCTTGGCGCAGGCACTCAATGGCCGAAGTCGAACAGATCTGCGAATGCTCTTCGAGCAGCAGAAAAACAAAGTGCTTTGGTTTGGAATCAGCCATGGTCATGGTGCCGTCATAGTTCCGATTAGGTATTGTCAGAGCAAAATTGCGACATTAACGCAAACAGTTTCGTCTTTGAGCATTAAAAAAGTCATCCCCCCTCTGGTTTTCGGCTGCGGTCTGGGCTAATACCCAAGCCTTGGAAATTTTTACGACGGAGAGTACAATGTCAAAGGCATGGACGAAATCAGGATGGCGCAGCAAAGAGCGGATCCAGATGCCAACCTATCCAGACGCCGCAGCGTTAAACGCGGTAGAGGCACGCTTGTCTTCTTATCCACCGTTGGTATTTGCAGGCGAGGCACGCCAACTCCGTGCAAAGCTGGCCGAAGTATCACGTGGTGACGCG
Source organism: uncultured Amylibacter sp. (assembly GCA_937944065.1). Classification (GTDB taxonomy): domain Bacteria; phylum Pseudomonadota; class Alphaproteobacteria; order Rhodobacterales; family Rhodobacteraceae; genus Amylibacter. The sequence goes on from CALDZS010000204.1 coordinate 2,862, forward strand.
TTCTTGTTGCAAGGCGGCGATTGCGCCGAAAGTTTTTCAGAATTCAACGCAGACTTGATCCGCGATACCTACAAAGTGATGCTGCAAATGGCTGTGGTGTTGACCTATGGTGCCAAAGTGCCTGTTGTGAAAATCGGCCGTGTGGCAGGGCAATTCGCAAAACCGCGCTCGGCGGATATGGAAACCGTGGATGGCGTGGAATTGCCCAGCTACCGTGGTGATATCATTAACGAACTGGATTTCACCGCCGCTTCGCGCATCCCAAATCCAAAGAAGATGCTGACCGCCTACACGCAATCTGCGGCCTCTTTGAACTTGATACGCGCGTTCAGCATGGGTGGCTTTGCCGATATTGCGCGCGTGCACGAATGGAACCAAGGGTTCGCCAAATCCGCAGGGACGACGGACAAGTACAGCCAAATGGCAGACCGCATTTCAGATGCGCTAGATTTCATGGAAGCAGCGGGTGTCGACAGCGACAATACCAGCTCGTTGCACACTGTGAATTTCTATACCAGTCACGAAGCATTGTTGCTGGAATATGAAGAAGCGTTGTGCCGTATGGACAGCACATCAGGCCTGCCGGTCGCGGGATCTGGTCACATGCTCTGGATCGGTGATCGCACCCGCCAGCCTGACGGCGCGCACGTGGAATTCGCATCGGGCGTGCAAAACCCAATTGGTTTAAAATGTGGCCCAACGATTACCAACGACGATCTGATGAAATTGATCGACAAGCTGAACCCAGACAACGAAGCAGGTCGTTTGACCCTGATCGCGCGGTTTGGGGCTGGCAATGTCGGCGACCACCTGCCACGCTTGGTCAAAGCAGTGCAGGCCGAAGGGCGCAATGTGGTTTGGACGTGTGATCCGATGCATGGCAACACGATCAAGTCCAGCAGCGGTTACAAAACCCGCACGTTTGACAGCATCTTGCGCGAAGTGCGCGAATTCTTTGGGGTTCACGCGGCAGAGGGCACTGTCCCAGGCGGTGTGCATTTCGAAATGACGGGCAAAGATGTTACCGAATGCACAGGCGGCGTTCGCGCTGTCAGTGACGAGGATTTATCGTCGCGCTATCACACGGCTTGCGATCCGCGTCTAAACGCATCGCAATCGTTAGAGCTGGCATTCTTGGTGGCAGAAGCATTGCAGCAGCGTCGTGATGAAAAACGCAAAGCGGGCTAACGCCTGCACGCCGAACTCTATTTGACGATTTTTAAATGAGAGCGCCCGCCTTTGGTGGGCGTTTTTGCGACGTCACCATCGCCATCCACCGCGTGCAACTTTGCAGCATGTTTGAAGGCAGCTGGCTCTTCTGCCAAGCCATGCATGTCTAAGTCCATCGTGGTTGATTTGTCTGCGACGACGCGCGTGGTTTTGATGTCATCAATGTCAAATCGAATGGGTGCGCGGGTCAGCGGCGTTTCCAAAATGATGCAGCCAAGGATGCGTGACACGTCATGTTCGCGGTCGACCATGGGCATCAACAGCATCTGAGCTTTGATCCGTTTGTTGCCATATGCTTCGCCTGATAAATGCAGCTCTACAATTTGGGGATTGTCCATCACAGCGTTCAAAACTTTGACAAATTTATCGCGGTCATCGGGGTTGATCAGGGACAGCGCTGGCATACTGCGCAATTCCATTCCCAACAAATTGCACACTTGCATACCTGCTAGGCGAAACCGCGAAACACCCGCGCGTGACTTTTCCAAAACGAAGGTATGAGGCAAGCAGTTTTTGATCGCACGGGGGTCGATATCCGACCGCGCAGGCACCAAACGGCCGCCGCGCAGCGTTTCCCAATATGACAAAAGATCAAGGATGATCTGGTTTTTCATATGCGGCCCTTGTTTAAACAGGTTCACCACACTCCCGAGATTTGATTGTGTCATTTGCACTGCCTTTTATCAATACGCGTTAATATATTTGCCGACATTGTGGGAAAGCCAATAACTTGGTAACCATAACGAAGGCGGATTAGGGCAATATTGCCATGAATTTTCCTAAAAACTGAAGGGCAGAGTTACCAAATGGTTAATTCGATGACAGGCTTTGCAAGCGTGACTGGGCAGGATGAAAGTGCCAGCTGGGCGTGGGAAATAAGGTCGGTAAACAGCAAGGGTTTTGATTTGCGCCAGCGGCTACCTGACGGCTGCGATGCGTTGGAAAAGGCCGCAAAAAACATGATCGCAAAGACCTTTACGCGCGGTACAATTTTTCTGTCATTAAAGGTGAATTTGGCCGCCAGATCGGGCCAAATAACAGTAGACGACGCGGTGTTGTCTGCCAGCCTGAATGCAATAAAATCCATTGAAAACAAGGCTAAAGAACTGGATGTGTCGGTACGTGCGCCCAGTCTTGCAGAGATATTGTCGATCTCGGGGGTGGCACAATCAGACACCGCTGATCAGTCGCAAGATTGGATGGTTTCAGCCAAGGATCAATTGCCTGACTTGATCGATCAGTTTGCAAACGCGCGGGCGGATGAAGGCGGGGCGCTGCGAACTATTTTGACGTCGCAAACCGAAGCCGTTTCCGAACTGATCACGCAGGCAACCAGTGCCGCTGCGGCGCGTGCTAGTTTGGTTAATGACAAGTTACGCGCATCCATTTTGGACATTGTGACCGATCATGACGCGCTGGATCCGCATCGTTTGGAACAAGAAGTTGCTCTGATCATGGTTAAGAATGATGTGTCAGAAGAGGTGGATCGCCTGCGTGCGCATGTCGATGCGGCCCGATCTTTGTTGGAACAGAAGGTTCCAATCGGGCGCAAATTTGATTTTTTGATGCAAGAATTTAATCGCGAAGCGAATACTCTATGTTCCAAATCAAATTCAACTGATCTAACGCGTATAGGGGTGGACTTGAAAACCATCATCGATCAAATGCGTGAACAAGTACAAAATGTGGAATAACTTATGAACTCTCCGTCGCGCCGTGGCCTTCTTATCATTCTGTCCTCGCCTTCGGGTGCTGGTAAATCGACCCTGTCGCGCAAACTGTTAGATTGGGACGATAGACTGCAATTTTCGGTCTCTGCCACCACGCGTGCACCGCGCCCGGGCGAAAAAGAGGGCCGAGAATACTATTTCAAAACGAAAGAAGAGTTTCAGGCGTTGGTCGATGCGGATGGAATGCTAGAGCATGCAGAAGTGTTCGATAATTTCTACGGCAGCCCCAAAGAACCGGTAGAGGCGGCCGTCAGTGTCGGGCGCGATATCGTATTTGATGTGGATTGGCAGGGTGGCCAACAAATCCGCGCGTCTTCAATGCAGCATGATGTGGTGTCGATCTTTATTCTACCGCCGTCGATCAAGGAATTGGAGCGTCGCCTAACCTCGCG
>CALDZS010000205.1 GCA_937944065.1 uncultured Amylibacter sp.
AATGTTTTCCAAGCTAAGTTCGTCGAGACCGACCAAGTTTGCGCGAGCGTTAGAGACCTCTGCTTCACGCATCTCGATAGAAGCCTCAGCCGTTTCACGCCGGGCTTGGCTGGTCTGCCACGCACTTTTGGCGCGCTGCAGAGCGACCTCGCTTGAGATACCGCTTTTAAACAGAGAATTAGCGCGCTCAAAATCGAATGCTGCAAGCTCTTCAGCTGCGATTGCGGCGTTCAAATCGGCTTGCGCTATGCGCAAAGCAGCAAGAGACCCATCGAGTACAGCACTTGCTTGTTCGCGGGTGCGACTGTCCAGCGCTATCGGATTGGTCGGCCGCATTTGGGCAACTATTGTTTCACGCCTAACAACAGCGTCGCCAGGATGGACTTGAACACGCAACAATCGACCTGCAACGGGTGTTGAAACCGCATAAATCTCTCGCACTTTTGTCTGGCCTTCTTGGTCAATGGTCACGGTCAAATCACTACGGCGCACTTCACCTAGGTCGACCTCAGTGGGTTTCGGCGAGAATGCCAGGAAAAGTGTGATCGCTATGGCTGCCATGGCAGCAAGAATAAGCACATTGCGGGATAGTTTTGTGGGCTTTGCCATGATTGCTACTCTCTTGTTTTAAGTGCTGTTATAACATCAGTCTGATCGATATCGCGCTTTACCAGCCAACCCGATGTCAATGCCGCCCCGACGACAATTGCGATGGCCGTCCCCGTTGCGTTGGGGGCGAATACAACGGGGATTTGATAGAGGTCGGTCGAAAAACCGGCCGCTATGAGATGAGATAACACGTTGCCCAAAAGAACACCCAGTGGCAGTGCCACCAACGTTACCACTGCCAGCTCGCCCAGTAATACAAATGCTGTTTCACTTTGATAGAAACCCATCACACGCAGGCTTGCGAGATCACGGGTTCGTTCATCTTTGGCCACGCGGGCTGCATTGTAGATGATGCCAAAGGTGATCGCAAAGGCCATGAAGCCCATGATAAACCGAGAAGATCCAGCGCCCTGATCCATAATGTCCTGAAAGGCTTTCTCAGCTTCAACGCGTAGGCTTACCCCTGCCACCATCGGCATGTCTTTCAGTAGGTTATATACATCTGTATTTTCTCCATCTTGGATTGACAAATAAGCCCCTGAAAGACGGTTTTCTTCATCAATCAGACCATTCAGTGCATCAATGTCCATAAAAGCGGGCGATCCCATAAGGCTTTCGGTTATTGCTGCGACACGCGTTGCGATGGTGGGCTGGCTTCCTTGGCGGATATCGAGGATAATGCTTTCCCCGACTTCCAGATTAAGAATAGTCGCTAGCGGTGTAGAAAGAACAACGCCTTTTGCTGGAAGCGCGATAGGTTGCACAGATGCATCCAACGCGCGAAACAACTGAGCATTCGGGGCAAGTCCAGTGATAGCACCCGCATAATTGCGTCGCCCGTTTCGCAAGATAACCGGTACCGAACGCACGGGCTCGACCAGCGTGATACCGTTGATACGCTGCATTTCATATATAACCTTGTTGGAAGCGGGTGCGGTAAAAGTAACAAACGCATCAGAGCGATCAATCACATTAAAGGTGCGATCCAGCGCCTCGTCAAATCCCTCGTAAATAATCAGCATCGATAGGCTGAGCGCCATCCCAGCTGCGATGCCCACCACAGCGCCAAGCATGCGAAACGGTTGCCGTATCACGCGTCTGAGAACCATGCGGGTCGGTTGATCAAGATAGCTGACGATCCTTTTCCCAAAGCTGCCCGTCTTGGAATAATCGGGCGGAGTTGGTGGGCGCATAGCTTCGGCAGGTGCCAGCCGAAAAATGCGTCGCAAAACAATGGCACCACCCAAAGAAGCCACCGTGACGCTGGTTAAAATACCTGTCAAAAACGAAGAGGCATCCAAGCGGAAAAGCAGGAACGGCAGCTTGTAATAGGTTGTATAGATTGGGATCGTTAAACGGCCAAGTACAACACCCAGAGCGCAACCTAGCAGTGCGCCACCAAGTGCAATCATCACAATCAATTGCAGGTAATGGATGCTGACCTCTGTATCTGTATATCCAAAAGCTTTCATCAGCCCGATCTCTTCGCGCTCGGATTGCACCATGCGACTGATAACAATATATAGTAAGAATGCTGCGACGAGCATAAAGACAGGCGGAACATTTTTGGCCGATACCTCCAAGCCAGAAATTTCCTCTGTTAGAAACCTGTTCGATGTGTGATTTTCTACGCCGTAGGCACCTGCTGATCCATAAGGTTCTAGAATTCTGTCAATACTATCTAGCACAGCATCAAGGTTTGCATCGCGTCGTAGGGTTAACAAAACTTCATTGAACGCGCCTTTAAGATCAAGTGCCGCTGCGAGTGCAGGGCGGCCGATCCAAATGACACCAAAGCGGGCATGGCCCGGTATTATCTCGCCGGGCGCGGCATAATATATGAATTCGGGTGATTGCGCAGTTCCCACAACATCAAATATACGGCGCGATCCGTTAAGAGTGACGCTGATCTGGTTTCCAGGCAGAATGTTATGTGCCAGCGCAAAACTTTCCAGAAGAACAACTTCTTGCGAATGCCCAACCTCTGGCCGCCGTCCAGACGTCAAGCGGATTTCATTGAGGTGATGCTGGTTGTCAGACGCGAGTGACAAAACGCGCGCCGACACGGGAAGGTCACGCATTGCGACGTCAATAAGTGCAAAGCCCGTGACGCGCGTATCGATCGCCGCCGCTCCCTCAATGTCGCGCAGTTGATGGGCAACATGCTCTGGCGCGCGGACAACCGATGCAAAGACGTCGGCAAACTGGTGGCGTTCGTAATATGTGTCTCTCGTTTGGGTCAGGGATGCGACTAACCCCGACATCATCACTTGCAATGCCACCCCGATCCCAATGACAACCATTATCGCAAAAGCCTGACCTTTGATGCGCCACAGGTCTCGAAACAGTTTTGCATGCAGCGGCTTCACCACTCGATCTCTTCTGCATCGACGGGGTTATTATTCAGTTGAACATCTCTGATTGCGCCATCTGAAAAATTGATGACACGGTCTGCCATTGCGGCGGTCGCTGCCGCATGGGTGATGATCAAGATCGTTGTTCCCAGCTTTTCATTGACGTCCTGTAGAACTCGTAAGACCGCGCGCCCAGTTGTGCTGTCTAATGCGCCAGTTGGTTCATCGCAAAACAAGACCTCTGGTTGTTTTGCGACTGCTCTTGCGATGGCAACGCGTTGCTGTTCCCCACCTGATAACTGCGCTGGAAAATGATCTAAGCGCTTTCCCAATCCAACGACGTTAAGAGCCTCATCCGCGCTGATTGGATTCTCAGCGATTTCTGTGACGAGTTCGACATTTTCGCGGGCGGTCAAACTTGGCATTAGATTGTAGAATTGAAAGACAAAGCCGACATGATTGCGTCGATATGTAGTGAGTTCTCGGTTGCTCATTTTGGTCAGGCATTGCCCCCCAAACCAAGCATCGCCCTCGCTAGCTCTATCTAGACCACCCAAAATATTGAGCAGTGTCGACTTGCCACTGCCCGAAGGTCCTAACAAAACGACGATTTCGCCGCGACCAATCTCTAGATCAACACCACGCAGTGCATGTACTGCTGATCGACCCTCACCATAGATCTTGGACAGGCCTTTGGTTCGAAAAGCCGCGTAAGGTTCTGTTTGTCCGTGATCTAACATAGTTGAAATATTACGCTAGGAAGCTGCAGCCAGATAATGATCAAGATCAACTTGGCCATACAAATATGTATTACTGCCGATTAAGCTTGGCTTTGGAGCAAGATTTGTGGCCTTGTAACCACTCACCCAATATGTCTCGATTTTCATCTTGAACATGATTTGACTGTGGAAAATATCAAAAGACACCTGTTCTAACCAATGCTACTGAGAGGTGAAACCTCCATCGACCAAGTGGTAACTTCCTGTGATAAAACTCGCTTGATCGGAGAGCAAAAAACAAACTAATGCAGCAACTTCTTCGGCTTTCCCCAGTCTTCCGACCGGATGCATACTGGCAATAGTTTCCAACATCGCTTCGTCGAGATTTTTGTCCAAAAGCGGTGTAGCGATAAACCCCGGACCAACAGAGTTCACGCGCACTCCAGCTTGCGCATATTCCAAAGCAGCTGTTTTGGAGAGACCGATAACAGCATGTTTAGCTGCAACGTATGCACTCGCGGTAGCAAAACCAACGGACCCCAAAATAGACGCCATATTGACGATAGCACCGCCACCTACCTTGACCATTTCGGGAATTCCAAACCGCATGCCGTAAAAGACACCATTCAGATTTACGTCGATAACCTGATGCCATCCATCCAGCGGGTATTCCCCCGTGGGCGCTGCTGGACCACCGATACCTGCATTATTCACCAACAGATGTAATCCGCTTGTTTGCGATACGGCATACGATACCAATTTCGATACATCTTCGGCAACGCTCGTGTCTGTCTTACAGGTTAATGCCACGCCACCAGATGCTTTGATCTTGGCTGCAACGGCGGACATTCCTGCCTCGTCCACATCAGCAAGGACAACTTTGGCGCCAAAACGCGCGAGGTCACGCGATATGGCCGCGCCGATACCAGATGCAGCACCTGTCACGATTGCGGTTTTATTACTAAAGTCGAATTTCATGATGAACTCCTATAAGTGACCTGACGGACCAATTATCGGCAGGAAAGTCTGATTGACCGATGGGGGGTAACGTGGTGAATTTCACCCAAATTTTCTACACAGAGCCGTTGTATTTCATCGTCGACGTCCACCGACCTAGATGTCCGAATTTCTTCTATTCTGAACTGAAACTGACGCACCGCAATTCGAACATGCTACATATACTTCAAGCCGCAAATACTGATTTGATATAAGTCAGGCACGTACTGATGATACGTTTAATAAACGCACCCAATGCCACTTGTTTTCTTTCACTAATAACTATCCGCGAATTTTGCGCATGAATGCTGCACGCGCCTTTTAGTCCGCCGCTGAATCAAAACATTCCCTGACCGCATTGATAAATTCTACTAGATCATTGTCCCACGCAGAAGAATTTGATCTTTCAGTTTTCAAGTGCTGCTTCTTAGTAGAAATTAGAGAAATGTTACAGGCAGAAGACAAGATCATCTTGTCATCTATCGCAGGTGTAAACACGCGATTGGAATCGATCCCTGATGAGACTACCTTTTAGCACACCGTTACCATCTGATCTTCTTCACCCTGGGGCAGGACTACTGCCTAGCGGATCTGCTGACGTTTCGTATTGCAAATAGAAGGTAACAGGATGCGATTGCGGCCATAAAACACCAGACTGAAGTGAATGCATAATGAGCGAACGCGAAGCCAGCAATGACGGAAAGAGTGATTATCACACCGAAAATTTGAATCTGTTTTATTGACGAAAAAAGTAAGGGTAGGCACACAATGCTTGCATAAACGACGCGAATGACGCCGTAGGGAACGATACCTTCCCAGATTAATATCGAGTTATAATCAATAGAGTGGTTTGTGATCCTAAGTGGCACCCATTCACGGTTGAACAACAACGGAGCAAAAAGAGACAATCCCAAAAGGAGTCCAAAAACACTCAATGCTGCGAAAGCATTTCTCCGATTTCTACGTGGCTCAACAAGAAACGCTGAAAACGGAACAAAAAACGGCCATACGAAGTAGGCAAAAAATAAGAATCCCAATGCAAACAGATGTGATTGCGTAGAATCTAACTGTTCGATCCCCAACCAAAGATTGCCTTCCAAAACTTGCTGGATGCCAAAGAAAAGTGGGAATAACGCGAACCCCAAATACCGC
>CALDZS010000206.1 GCA_937944065.1 uncultured Amylibacter sp.
AGGGACACGTTTCCCAGACAACTCTCGAAGAGCGCTCGCCAACTGAAGTGCCTGAAATGGCGAAATTTGTTGAATACCTTTTCCAAACAGCAATTGGGCGAAAACCTCTTCCTCTGGCAGCTCTGGTACAGATCTAAACGAAATCTCTGGATCGGATACGAGGCCGGAGACAACAATCGTGGTCTGATACTCGCCTGATGTCGTGGTCGCCTCTATCTGGATACGTGGATCAAAAGAACCCGACAGAGTGATTGCACCGCTTGTCAGTGCAAATTGCTTGCCCAAAAGGTTCATACGACCACGCACCAGACCGAAAAAACCACTGGGTTGGACGTTATCTGTGGCCCCTCTCAACCGCAGGCTGCCACCAAATTCAGCGTTTAGACCACGGCCTGTCACGAATACTTTGGACGGTGCACTTATCAGCAAATCCAATAAATGCGGTCGTGACCGACTGTTGGTTTGAGTGTCCGAAGGGTCTACAACCAGCCCCGCACGTTTGCGCGTTTGCAAGACAGCCGCAGGTTGCCCCTTGTGCTGGACGCTTGGTAGAAAGCTGAGTGTGCTTTGCCCAGTTCCTGCAATGTTAACCTTGGTACTAGACAGGTCTACACGCCCAGATATCCGCGCGCCGCCAGAAATTGGGCCAACAAACCCGACTGTACCGTTCAGAACCGTCGAATAAAAGGTACGGTCTTTTCGCAGCAGGTTTCGTATGTCGATCACCATATCAGCGGTCGGGTTCTGCGCATCGCTCAGCGATACGGTGCCTGATGCGTTAATCGCGCCGCCAAAACTCTCGCTAGCGGTAGCAGACACTTTGCCGTTTCCGTTCACAATAGACATATTCGAATTCACGGCATTCAATGTTAACTTTTGATTGGGTAAAATGATCTGCGCGTTGTTTGTCGAGATGGTTCCCGACACTCCGGAAAGCTTTGGTCGACTAAGGCGCAGATCAAATTCCGCGTTGCCACGAACAGTTACCACTGAAGTATCTACAAAACTATCTGCCAACGCCAACGGCGCCCTACCCTTGGCAGTAACACGCCAGTCCAGTCCATTCATCGGTATCTGCCCATCAATCTTTGCAGTTAAACCACCAACACCCGTGGTTGTCAGATCAAGGTCTGCAAGCGCGCCATTGCGTTGAACCGTGCCGTTCAAGGTCATCGGCCCAGACAACGCGTCTGACAACATCGCGGCATTGTTGAGCGTTGCATCAATGCGCGCATTCGCTTGATCCCCTTTGGCTGATCCGCTGGCCGTTGCTGAAATCTGCGGGTTGGATATCCGTGCTGCGTCAATGAACAAGCCATCCACGTTGCGTTTCACTGATCCGGTAAATCGGTTTGCCCCAACCAAGAACTTATCAACTACACGCTGGCCGATGCCCAACCCGTTGCCAGTTCCAACAATATCTAGATCAAATGCACCAGATAGGAATGCAAATCCGCCGGTTGCTGTGATCTCGGATCGACCCCGGATAGGTTGGTCAATGATCCCCGAAAATTTGGCCATGTCATTGATGGTTGCCTCCAAGCGGCCATTCAATTCCAATGCCGTTTCCAAGCCAGAAACCTGGCCGTCCAGAAACGCCTGAACATTGGTGTTGTCAAACGTAATATCAGAGATTTGCAGAGGCTTGCCTTTGACCGCGTTAAGTTGCCCAGACGCAGTGATACGGGATCCAAGTGCGCGTGCCAGGGCAACATCAGTATGGGACAGGCCAGCAACCGTCATTTCCAAATCAGACGAGATTAACAAATCACCAGCTGACTTGACCAAGAATGCGGGCGCGATCGCTCCTGTGCCGCGAACTTTGACATCCTTCGCGCGCAGTCCATCTTGCGAAAGATCCAAGATATCTACCGCACCGAGCCAAGGCTCGCCTTCTGTATAATCGATAATCAATCTTGCGTTGGCGACACTGGTCTCTGGCCCCGATATCGGTAGTATTATTCGCGCATTAGATGGATCTTTGATTTCAGCTTTTATGTCCAGCCGCAACGGCGTGGCGTCTGGTGATAGCACCACCAATCCGGTTGCATTTAACCTTGCGGTTTGCAGAACCATTTCAGACACGCGCAAAGCCCCGTTTTTGCGCCGATCAATCGTCGCTTTCAACTGGGCCTTTTCACCAAAAAAACGTTGATATGGTTCATCAAATAGCGGGCGCAGGTCACCCGTGATATCCGTTGTCAAACGTACACCTTCGATATCTTTGTCTATGGGCGATGCGATAATCTTACCCGCTAAACGCTCTTCGCCTTGGGTACCCAGATAAACGTCAGCATCGAAAGCATTCCTAGGGCCAGAACCCTTTATGGTCAGTTCAATCGCAGGCTTGTTCGGCACACCTAAGAGCGAAACTATTATGCCGTTCTCTTTTTCCTGCACAGATAGATCAAGCGATAGATTACTTTTCTCATAGCTGGTCTTTAGGTCGAAACTGCCCGTGCCGTTCAAATGCTCCGCCTTCAGCGCGACCTTTATATCCCCATCCGTGATGTTTACTTTGCCCAAAACGCGTATCATTGCTGGACGCCCTAGAACGCTTTGCTTCAAATCCACCGTGCGAGCATTGATCTCATCAATGCTCACAGCAACGGGCAGCTTAGGAATACGAAATTCCGTCGCTTCTGGCTTTATTTCTGGATCGTCACTGAGGGGTAATCGAAATAATGTGATTTTCTCAGCATTCAGTTTTTGAATATCAACCCGACGTTTCAAAAGCGCGGATCTGGACCAGACCAATTGTGCCCCTTCGATGCGCATCCACACGCCCAGTTCATCTGCAAAAGTCAGCTCTTTAACTGTCGCGTTCGAACTGAATGTTCCGCGTAACCCCTGAACTTCGACTTGCATTTGCGGCGACGACAGCACGTCTTGTAGCAACCCCTCAAGGTAGGGTTTTTTTGCTTCTTGCGCACGGGCATGGCTTGTGAATGCAAGCAAGATCAGGACGATAGAGACTATGTACCGTTTCAAAACGCTTGTCCAATTCCGATATAGAAATTCAGATTGCTTAGATCAAAGCTTTTATTGTCGGGCTTAGCTATGTCAACTCGTAATGGGCCTAGTCCCGTCTCGACGCGCACCCCAATCCCAACGCCTGCATGCGCTTCGCCCGCTGAAAGCAAATCACTGCCACGACCGATATAACCGTAGTCCGCAAACACCACACCGCCAACGGCCGATCTGATCGGGAACCTGAATTCTGTACTAAATCCAACGAATGACTTGCCACCAGACTTTGTGTCACCGCCTAGATCAACGCCCAAAGACTGATATGCCTGTCCGCGTACGGTGCCGCCCCCGCCAGAATAGAAAAGATGATCTGGTGCGATTTCAGCCAATTCAGGACCAACAACACTTCCCAATTGCACGCGCGCTGCCAACACGAAATCAGCGCCAATATTTTTATACGCGCGCCCGTCCACGAACATTCTGGCACCGCTTACGTTTCGGTCCATGTCATAGAATGGATCAGCCGAAATACTGGCAAAGTATCCTTTCGTCGGTTGAACTTTGCTATCACGCCCGTCGAACGTTAGGCTTGTCGGGAATTCAATCAGGCGAAAGTTGCGAATACCAAAGCTGTCATTTGTGTTGGAGTCCCTGTACCGAATGCCCGTCGTTCCTTTCAGTTGTTCTGAAAAGCGGTGTTCAAACTCTAGCCCAAGGGTGTAGTTGGTTAAGGTATAATCCGGCTCTTTCTCCGATGTATATGCCAGAATAAAAGATGCATGGGTATCAGGACTTAGGGTTGCTGGTCGTGTTAACCGCACCCCCAACGACAGATCGCGCCCATCTGTTTCGCCGCCCAATCCAGTCACCGCTGCATCAAATCGCAACCGCTCGCCGCCACCCATTAGGTTTCGATGTATCCAGAATCCTTCTAATGACACACCTTCAGTCGTCGAAATGGACGCACCTGCACCAATGCGGCGCAGCTTCGCTTCGACGACCGTGGCAATGATGTCAAATGTCCCGTCTGCGTCAACCTCTTTTGCTTCGGTAACTGCTACCGTGGAAAATATCCCAGTTTCACGCAATCGATTTGCGGCCAATCTAATTTTTTCAGGATCGTA
>CALDZS010000207.1 GCA_937944065.1 uncultured Amylibacter sp.
CAATCGCAAACCCACCTGCGTTCTTGAACCGTCCGTCGATCACGTCTGCCGCAATGGCACCCCAGACAAGTCCAGTGATGATGGCGCCTTGTGACAGAGCAAGGTGGCCTTCGTAATGTGCACCTTCCATTAGGAGTGCCGCAGTCAAATCGTTGTCACCTAACCCTGGCAATCCTTCGACGCCAGAGTTGCGCAATGCGTTCATCAACGATCCCCATTTGGTCACAAGGAAGTTCGAGATATGAGGCAAAATTGCAAAAGCAACGGCCGCCATGTGTGCGGGTTTCACCGCGTATCCTGTATTTGTAATCAGGCTGACGGCCACGAAGACCAGAACCGGCGCTGCCGCTGCAATCGGGATTAATCCCGCAAGAAACGACAAAAATCCAAGGAACGCAGCCGCGGCAATGACCAGTGCCACACCGATGATGTAGCCCGCACGTGCATCCATCCGTTTGTAGGCGGGGTGGCCAATGTAAACTGTCGTCGGGAACGGAGAACCGAACAAGGCACCGATCATTGTACCCGCCCCGTCTGTCACCTGACAGACAGCAACTGGGTAACTATCACCTGCTGCTTCGGCAGATTCCACGTTATTCATGGTCTCGATGAAATTGTAGATTTGAACGGGGATCAAAACGAGGAACAACTCGGGATTGGCAAACAGGTATTTGATCCCGATCACCATATCGCCAAAATACGGGATAGGTGCGTAAAAACCGATGCCGTCGGTGTTGAAAGACGACTGTCCCAAAAAGATCGCGATGACTGTGCCCACAGCAATCGCCACCAGACCAGCAGGCAGATTGCCTGGCAAACGGAAGCGACCTATTAGACCCCAAAGGATGAACAAAAGCGACGTGAAACCGATAAGGGGATGCTCAAATATTGTGGCTAATGGCACCGATCCGATAAACACCAACGCGATGCCACAAAGCGTGCCCAGCATACCTGCACGTGGCGTGATCCGTTTCAAGAATGGGCCAACAATTGCGCCGAATGCCGCCACGATACCGCCCATAAAGCCAGCACCAATACCGACTTGCCATGCCAGCAATGAATCACCAGTCGCCCAATATATCGGGCCGATAACGCCAAAAAGATAAACGAACATAACGGGTGTGGAGATGCCGTAAGGCAGGGCAGTTACATCTTTGCCGTGCTTATTGGCGACCCATCTGGCCATCAGCGTGTAAACGATGACGCCTGCAAGGATCGCGACCGCAGCACCTGGCACGATACGGCCAAACACAATCTCAGCTGGCATCTGAAAGACAAACTGACAGATCCCCGATAGGATCAGAAGATTGACGAGGTTGTCGGTAAATAGGGCCCAGAACGCATTAAAATCGCTCCTGTTGAATAACTTGTAAGTGTAAGTTGTATCGGACATTTTGGGTTTCCTCCCATTAATATTGCCCCGCACCGCCGTCCTCAGGCGATTATTGCGGGATTTGATTTGGTTCGAATGTTGGTCTTGTTTGGTGTGTTGCGGGAACTGTCAGGCGGGTCATAATCTCGGCAACAACGAAGGCAGCGATGACTTCGGGACGTTTGTCAGCGCTCTTTGTTGGCCCGATGGGGCAGGTCAGCTCAGCGACGTCTTTACCGACGGAATTGTAGGTGTGAAAGCGTATGAATTTGGCTCTTTTTGTGGGTGATCCAATCAGGCCGACATAGGCCGCATCGCGACGGTCCAACGCCTCGGATGTCAGTAAGAAATCAAGTGCATGGTCATGGGTCAGCACAATGTACACACTGTTTGGCGGCGCGTTGCGAATATCTGCTTCTGGCATCGCTGACAGGCGTGTTTCGATATTTGCATCACATAGTGACAGCTCTTCTTCCCGCTCGTCGATCAAAACACATTGCACTGGCAAAAATTGAAAGAAGCGCGCCAATGCGCGACCAACGTGACCAGCGCCAAGGATATAAACATGCGGGCGCTCTGCGATATCCTGTGCTTCAAGTCGGCGGGCAGCTTGTCGATCCACATCTGTCATATGGCGCAGCGTGACCACGACGCGACCGCCACAGCACTGGCCAATTTCGGGCCCAAGTGGAACGTCCATATCATCCGCAATACACCCTGCGCGTAGCATCGAACGTGCCTTATCGATGGCCATGTATTCTAATTGACCACCACCGATAGTCCCGTGAAGTTTGTCGGCGCTCACAAACATCTGCGCCCCTGCGTCGCGAGGTGATGATCCGCGTACATCCGTCAAGCGGATGTGGACGACGTCATCAGAAATGGTCAAGAAGTGGGCGAGTGTCATGTTATTCACCCTTCAACCGCTCGATCGCCATCAACACACGCTCTGGCGTGGCTGGCGCATCAAGACAAGGACACGTTTCGTAGTTTGCAACGCTGGCGACCGCATGAGACAAAGCCTCGAACACCGAAATACCAAGCATGAAAGGCGGTTCACCGACGGCCTTTGATCGCTTGATCGTGTGCTCCTTGTTCTCGGACCATGTCGCAAGTTTCGTGTTGAAAATACGTGGGCGATCCGAGGCCAATGGAATTTTATAGGTCGACGGCGAGTGTGTGCGCAGCTGGCCTTGGGCGTCCCACCAAAGCTCTTCGGTGGTCAGCCATCCCATGCCTTGGATGAACGCGCCTTCAATCTGACCAATATCAAGGATTGGGTTCAGTGATTTACCT
>CALDZS010000208.1 GCA_937944065.1 uncultured Amylibacter sp.
CAATCCAGTGACGCGGTCGAATTTGTAAAAGACTGTGTTTTCTGGTTGTTCAAATTCGTCTGCACCATATTTGCGAACAGCTTGTTTCATGAATTCATTGAACACTGGGCCGCACATGCTGCCCCCGCCCGCTTTTTTACCTAGGGATTTAGGGGTGTCATAGCCCATATAGCAACCTGCCACGATATTGCTGGTAAACCCAACGAACCAAACATCCTTGGAATCGTTGGTAGTTCCCGTTTTACCTGCAACAGGTACGGACAAATTAACGGTGCTCCGCGCCGTACCGCGTTCTACCACGCCTTCCATCATCGATCTAATGCGATAGGCAGTTACTTCATCCATCACCCGCTCGCGGTTGGATGAAATAGATAGGCCACGGCCCTTTTTGATGTCGTCGACCGTGCAATCCCGACAGACACGGCGATCATGTTTGAAAACGGTTTTCCCAGTACGATCTTGCACACGGTCGATCAAAGTAGGTTCAATACGCTCTCCCCCATTCGCGAACATCGCATACGAAGACACAACCCGGTAAAGGGTGCTTTCTTGGCTGCCCAAAGCGGCGGATAGGACGCGTGTCATGCGGTCGTAAACCCCGAAGCGTTCAGTGTAACCAGCAATGGTGCCCATACCGACCTCTTGCGCCAAACGCACTGTCATCAAGTTACGTGATTGTTCGATCCCCACCCGCAAAGGTGCTGGGCCATAGAATTTGTTCGACGCATTTTTGGGCCGCCACAAGCCTTGCGGCGTGTCGATCTTGATCGGGGCGTCGACGATAATAGACACAGGAGAAAATCCACTGTCCAATGCGGCGGCATAAACGAACGGTTTCAAAACCGACCCTGGTTGACGCTCCGCTTGTGTGGCACGGTTAAATACACTGTGTTGATAGGAAAACCCACCCTGCATCGCCAGCACGCGACCTGTGTTTGTGTCCATCGCAACGAACCCACCTTGGATCGCGGGAACTTGACGCAACGACCACGATTTCACTGACTTATCTTTGTTCAATGCGGCCTTAACCAAGACCACGTCACCCTTGGAGAACATGTCTGCGGCAGACCGCATTCTGATCCGTGTTCCGTCCTCTTTCAGCCTGTTCTTCGCCCATTTGTTTTCAGAGGAGAAATACAGAATATCACGATCCTTGTTTAGATCGAAACCTTCCACACCAATCGACGCAGTTTTCTGACCTACACTTAGCACGACAGCTGGGTACCAATCTTCGATATCACGAGGGACTTTGGCGTTTTCCAGCTCATTGCGCCAAACTGCTTCGTCATCCAGTTTCGCAGGATCAATCTTTGCGGCCGCTCCAAAATATGGGCTGGCACGGCGGTCGTAGCTTTCTAGCCCGCGACGTAGCGCACGTTCAGCTGCGCGTTGCATGTCAGTGTCCATCGTCGCCCGCACGGCAAAGCCGCCTGTGAAAAACTCTTCTTCGCCAAACGTCTTGGTCACTTGGCGGCGAATTTCGTCAGTAAAGTAATTGCGTGGTGGGCGCGTATCGCGTTTGGATTTCAATACACCGCCCTGCACGGTTACTAAATCTGCGGCCTTGGCCATTTTTACGGCATCTGCGGTGACATATCCGTTTTCCGCCATTTCGCCCAAGACGTAGTTACGGCGGTTCAACGCGCGTTGCTTTTGGCGGATCGGATGATAATTGCTGGGTGCCTTGGGCAGCGCAGCTAGATAGGCCACCTCTTGCAACTCCAAACTCTCTAGCGATTTACCAAAATAAGTCTCGGCAGCTGCGGTGATCCCGTAAGAGTTTTGCCCTAGAAAAATTTCGTTCAAGTACAATTCCAAAATACGTTCTTTACTCAGCGTACCCTCTATTCGAGCCGCCAAAATCAATTCCTTGATCTTACGCTCTGCCGATCGGTCATTTGTCAGCAAAAAGTTTTTCGCCACCTGTTGTGTAATTGTAGACGCCCCGCGCAGGCTGGCACCGCGCCCCGCATCAATCAGCGCTTTTAGGATACCGAACGGATCATAGCCTTTGTGATTGAAGAAATTCTTATCCTCGGCGCTGACAAACGCAAATTTAACGGCATCCGGCATTTCATCAATCGGTGTGAATAATCGGCGTTCTTGGGCAAACTCATCCATGACTTTGCCGTCAACGGAATAAACCCGAGACACAGTCGCTGGTTCATAACTGGCAAGGCTATTATGATCAGGCAAATCACTGCTATAGGCCAAAAACACGGCGCTCAGGATCGCAACACCCAACAACCCGCCCAAGGTGCAGATTGTGAAAATCACTCCAAAAAATGACAAAACGCTACGCAACATGAGCTTTCCTTTGGTCTGTACCTATATCACCCCCGTGTAATTGTCGAAATTACCATGCGAAAAAGTTGGGGGGATTCCGCTTATTCCTTATCTAATCACTTTGGGTGAATTTATAAAGGCTATTTCCGAAGTAACTTTGCCTGCGCCGCATCTTCTACCGCCCACGTATCAAAGGCCAAAACGATACCGTCGATCACTTTTTCCCGCCACGCTTTGGTCACCAAGTTCTGCAAATCTCGGCGGTTGGTCATAAAACCCAATTCGATCAAAATCGACGGGATATCAGGCGCCTTTAGGACTGCAAAGTCTGCTGACAAATGCGGGCGTGATCGTAGTTGGCCAACGGATTGTGCAATCCCCACCACGGTCATCTCCGCCAACAGATCGCTACGCTCTTGTGTTTCCAAGCGCGCCATATCCATTAAAACACCAGCCAAGGCATCATCTTGATCCGTCAAATCAACCCCCGCCAACAAGTCTGAGCGCGATAACTGGCTTGCTAACAGTTCAGCACTGGCATCAGACGCTTTTTGTGACACGGTATAAACTGTGACACCTGATGCAGAGCCTTCAGAGATGGCATCAGCGTGCAACGAGACTAAGATGTCCGCATTCATTGTGCGCGCCTCTGCAATGCGGCCGGGTAGCGATTGGAAAACATCATCTTGTCGTGTCATAAACGCACGAAAACGCCCAGTTCGCACCAACGCTTCTTTCAGCTCTAATGCGAATTGCAAAACCAGGTCTTTTTCCGAATACCCATCGTAGATTGCACCGTGATCGATGCCCCCGTGCCCTGGATCAAGCATGACGATTATTGGACGCGATCCGTCTTGACGTTCTTTTGCGGTCACCGTGATTTCTTCTGGCTTCAGTCCCCAAAACCGATCCCTTGGGGGATTAGATTTTGCCCTAAAGGTCTGATCATCGGTTTTCCGTAATTCGACACTTAGAACCCCGCGATCATTGTTACCTTCTGTCTGCATTTCCACCAAACTAACCAGCATAGGTTCTGATAATTCCAAAACCATGCGGGTCCAACCGGGTTTAAACGCACCAGAGTTTACCGATTTCAAATAAGCTGCGTCAGCACCAAATTCTTTTGGCAGTAAAGCAAAATCCAATTCTTTAAAATCCATGACCAACCGAACTGGGTCGGCAAGCGTAAACAAGCGATAAGGAACCGGTTGCGACAGACCAAGCGTCAACGAAACACCATTCCTGCTTTCAGTATAGGTGGTACGATCGGCATCAACGCGCGCCAACGCATTAAGGTCTTGCGCCAACGCGTATGGTGCGCACAAAATCCAAAAGACTATTGATAAAAGTAGGTTTTTCACTGCTATCTTACGTTTCTACGTCGTTTCGTTCAAACTATAGCAAACTATAATTTGATTGTAATTGCTTTATCTTGCATCTAAGTAAGAAGTATGGCGAAACAAAACTCGCCTCAAAGTTTCGCTGGCGGTATTCGGTTTGCAGGCAATTGCTTAAGACCAAATCGGGCCCCCAGCAGGTCGTAAGACCAAACAGAACAGTTCTATCATGCGGCTAAAGGCTGCGCGCAGAACCTAATATCAGCGTTCAACATAAGAGCGCCGGAGAAAACCGCGATGAAACGCGTGAACAACAATTGTCTAACATTTGCGGGCCAATTCGCCCCGAACGACCTGTTGTCACCTATCGCCTTAACAAATCACGCTTTATCCAGTCCACCTTTTAACCAAGGGGGATTGGCATGCGTGTAAGAAAGAACCAATGTCAAAGAAAATGCTTATTGATGCAACTCACGCCGAAGAAACGCGCGTTGTGGTTGTCGACGGAAACAAAGTTGATGAATTCGATTTTGAAAGCCTAAACAAACGCCAGCTTGCTGGAAATATCTATTTAGCCAAGGTTACACGAGTAGAGCCATCCTTACAGGCGGCCTTTATTGATTATGGCGGGAATCGTCATGGTTTTTTGGCCTTTTCAGAAATTCACCCAGACTATTACCAAATCCCTGTTGCAGATCGTGAAAAACTGCTGGCAGAGGAAGAAGAATACGCCAAAGCAACTGCCGCGGCCGAAGAGGCACGTGCGAACGCACCTAAAAAATCACGCAACCGTCGCCGTAAAAAGACCGTCGCCCAAGACGCCGCATCTGATGATGTGATCAGCTCTGATATCGTCGATTTCGACGAGAGCGATACTGGCTTAGTCGATGTCCCGGAAGGCGAGAAAACCGAAGATGCGCAAGTGGCTGATGACGCCGCGAGTACACCCGAAGAAGCACCGGTCGAAGACGAAACGCCGCAACCCGACGAAACCGTTGAAGAAACCGCAGCAAACGCACCCGAAGGCGAAAGTGACGATGCCGTTGAAGAAGACGAAATCGCTGACGAAGACATTTCCGACGATGAAGTTCAGGCCGAGGTGCGCCCACGCAAACCACGCCCCCGCCGCTATAAGATCCAAGAAGTTGTAAAAGTTCGTCAAATCTTGTTGGTACAAGTTGTAAAAGAAGAACGCGGCAACAAAGGTGCTGCGCTGACAACCTATCTGTCATTGGCAGGTCGCTACTGCGTCTTGATGCCAAACACAGCACGTGGCGGCGGGATTTCCCGCAAAATCACAAACGCAAGTGATCGCAAAAAGATCAAAGAAATCACTGGCAATATCGAAATACCAAAAGGTGCGGGATTGATCGTGCGCACGGCTGGTGCCAAGCGCAATAAATCTGACATTGAACGCGACTATGAATATCTGCTGCGTCAATGGGAACAAATTCGTGACCTGACACTGGAATCAATTGCGCCATCTCAAATCTATGCAGAGGGTGACCTGATCAAGCGTTCTATTCGCGATCTGTATAACCGCGAGATTGACGAGATTATCGTAGACGGTGAACGCGGCTATCAAGACGCTGTCGATTACATGACTATGTTGATGCCCAACCGCGTCAGCAAAATCAAACGTTATAACGAAGCCATGCCCATGTTCTCTCGCTATCAAGTCGAGGGTTATTTGGCAGGCATGTTCAATCCGACAGTACAGCTGAAATCGGGTGGTTACATCGTAATCGACTTGACCGAAGCATTGGTTGCTGTCGATGTGAACTCTGGCCGCTCTACCAAAGAGGGGTCTATCGAGGACACTGCATTGCGTACAAATCTAGAGGCAGCCGAAGAGGTGGCGCGCCAAGCTCGTTTGCGCGATTTGGCAGGGCTGATCGTGATCGATTTCATAGACATGGAAGAGCGTCGCAATAACTCTTCTGTTGAGAAACGCCTGAAAGATCGTTTGAAAAATGACCGTGCGCGTATCCAAGTCGGGCGGATTTCATCGTTCGGTCTGCTGGAAATGTCACGTCAGCGTCTGCGCCCCGGTATGTTAGAAGCAACCACAGCGCCCTGCCCGCATTGTCACGGCACAGGAACAGTTCGTAGCCAAGACAGCCAGGCCCTATCTATCATCCGCGAGATCGAAGAAGAGGCAGTGCGCAAGCGCAACAAAGAGATTACGATTGTGGCCCCTGTCGAGGTTGCCAATTATCTATCGAACCAAAAACGCGAACATATAGCGGCAATCGAAGCAACCTATGGCATATCGGTAATTATCCAAGCCAACGCCGCGATGATCAGCCCAGATTATACGATCGAAAAATCTAAAACTGCCACACGCGTGATCAGTCAGCACATGGACGATGGCACAGCCATTTCGATGACAAGCACAAATCTGGATGACCTGACAGTTCAACCACAGGCAAACGCGCCGCAAGCACCGTCG
>CALDZS010000209.1 GCA_937944065.1 uncultured Amylibacter sp.
ACTTGCGCACCTTCATAGATTGCAGACAACATGGCCTTGGCCGCAGGATAAACCCCTTGCGTGTTGCCATGCACCATCGCCGAACCACCAACATAGGTCATGAAACCAGCTGGGTGATACGGTGCGCCACCTGGCATTTTAAAGCCTTTGACATCCCAAGGCTTTACGATGTCCGCGTCGGTCGCGGTTTTGACCCAAGCTTTGGCCGCAGACAGCAATTCGTCCGCTGGAACAACTTCGTCAACCAGACCCAGTTTCAACGCCTTGGCAGGATCAGACAGTTTACCCTGCAGCAACAGTGGCGACGCTGTCATCAAATCCATTTTACGCGACAGGCGCGTTGTGCCACCAGCGCCGGGAAAAATACCGACCAGAATTTCGGGAAGTCCGATTTTGGCCTTTGGATTGTCGGCAGCGAAAATGCGGTGACAGGACAAAGGAATTTCATACCCAATCCCAAGCGCTGTTCCAGGTAGCGCGCAAGCACTAGGTTTGCCGCCTTTGTTGGTTTTTGGATCCATGCCCGCGCGTTCAATTTTGCGCGTGATACGGTGGAAATTCATGATGCCGTCGAACAGGCCTTGGGCAGGATTGTCGCCTGCCATTTCAGCCATCTTCTTGATCACGTTCAAATCCATGCCGCCTGCGAAATCTTTTTTGGCGGACGTAATGACAGCGCCAATGACTTTGTCGTCGGCAAGCACTTTGTCGATGCACGCGTCCAGTTCGGCGGTACCTTCGAGGTTCAATACGTTCATTGATTTGTCAGGCACGTCCCAAGTGATCGTGGCGATACCGTCTGCGTCTACGTCATAGTGAAAGTCAGTCATAATCTCGGTTCCTTCGTGTCAGGGAATCCAGTTGGGGTTAGCCAATCGGTGTTCCGTCTTTTCGTGTGAATTCAAATTGGCCACCTTCAACGGTGACCTTCATATCTATGTCGGAATAGGTACCGATCTCGGACTGTGCCCGCGTGCCGATGACCAGAAAACGGGCTTCTACGTCTGTCGCGTTTTCAAAACAGTGACCGTTCGCGTTCCCTGCAGGAAACGCTGCGCAGTCGCCGACGGTCATGGGCGTTTTACCCTCATCTTCGATCAAATTGACCTCGCCTTGGGTTACCATAACGAATTCATCCTCGTTCAGGTGCCAATGGCGCATGGATGATTTTCCACCCGGTGCAAGAATGATGATATTGGCGCCAAATTGGGTCAACCCACCTGCATCGCCCACACGCAATGAACTGCGCCCTGCCATTTCGGCAGCATAGGGATCAGGATAGATCGAGCCTGTTTTCACAGGCACTTTATCTAGGTCGACCTTTGGCATTAAACGCGCTCGATAATGGTCGCGGCACCCATGCCAGACCCGATGCAAAGCGTGGCCAGACCAGTTTCTTTGTCGTCGCGTTCCATTTCGTCCAGCAACGTACCAAGGATCATCGCCCCAGTGGCACCCAGTGGGTGACCCATTGCGATGGCGCCGCCATTGACGTTCAGTTTACCGTGATCCACATCAAAATAGGTCATGAAGCGTAGGACAACAGAGGCGAACGCCTCGTTCACTTCGAACAGATCAATGTCGCCGATTTTCATGCCAGCATCGCGTAAGATTTTTTCCGTCACAGGAACAGGTCCTGTCAGCATGATCGTTGGATCGGTGCCGATTTTCGCGGTAGAGCGGATGCGCGCACGCGGTTTCAAACCATTTGCCTCGCCAAATTCTTTGTTGCCGATCAGAACTGCTGCGGCACCGTCGGCCAATGCAGACGAGTTACCAGCGTGGTGAACGTGGTTCACACGCTCCAGCTCTGGGTATTTCATGATGGCCAGCTTGTCGAAACCAGGCATGGTTTCGCCCATGTCTTTGAACGAAGGGCGCAAACCGCCAAGCGATTGCATGTCTGTACCTTCGCGGATGATTTCATCCGTGCCAAGAATATCCAAACCGTTTTGATCTTTCAACGTGATGCGAGAGCGGTCAAAATGACCCGCCTTGGTCGCTGCCACAGCGCGCTTTTGTGATTCAACCGCGTAAGCATCGCAATCATCGCGAGAGAAACCATATTTCGTCGCGATAATATCGGATGAGATACCTTGAGGAACGAAGTAAGCTTTCATTGCCAGATACGGATCAACGGCGATAGCACCACCATCCATGCCCATTGGCACGCGGCTCATCGCTTCGACGCCGCCAGCGATGTATGCATTGCCAGCCCCACCGCGTACTTGGTTCGCGGCCATATTTACAGCCTCCAGCCCTGATGCGCAGAAACGATTGATGGACACCCCTGGAACAGCTTCGTCCAGATCAGAATACAACACCGCAGAGCGTGCTAAACATGCACCTTGCTCGCCGACTTGGGTCACATTGCCCCAAATCACATCTTCAATTTGTGTCGTGTCCGTTAGGTTGTTCCGCTTGGCTGTTTCATTCAACACTTCTGCGGACAGGCGCACGGCTGTGACTTCGTGCAAACCGCCATCCTTTTTGCCTTTGCCACGTGGCGTGCGGACTGTGTCATAGATATAGGCATCGTTCATAAAGGGCCTCGATTTTTTGAATGGATGCGCCAAGCGCGTTAAATCTGAGGCCATAAGACAGTTTACGACCACGGAATCCAAGTCAAAAAACCGCGATTAGGCGGAATTGACGTAAGGTTTACGTTAACGTCACTTGCGCAACAGGGCTATTCCGCTGTCCAACCGCCATCCACAAGGATGGATGTGCCTGTCACCATTGCGCTGGCATCTGACGCCAAGAACACGACTGCGCCCATGATATCCTCGACCTCTGCCACGCGACCAAGTTTGATCATGCGGTTGATCCATTCGACCTTGTCGGGTTGTTCAAACGTGGGGGCGGTCAGGGGGGTGCGCACGAATGTAGGGCAGACCGTGTTGATGCGAATGCCGTGCTGACCCCAATCGATTGCCATGCTTTTGGTGAAACCTTCGACGCCATGTTTGGTGCCACAATACACCGCACGCTCAATCCCGCCGACATGGGCCATTTGCGATGTGATGTTGATCAAGCTGCCGGGTTTACCTGCAGCGATCAGGCCCTTGGCCACGGCCATAGTCAGAAAATATGCGCCTTTAAGGTTGATATCAGACACAGCATCGAAATCATCTGGCTTGGTATCCAATGTAGGACCGTGCCGTGCCAAACCTGCAGAGTTGACCATGATGTCGAACGGGCCATGCTCGGCCACCAATTCGGCCGTACGCTCTACATTTGCCACATCCATTTCTAGAACATCCACCGAAAGACCAAGCGATGTCATTTCCGCTGCAATATCTGCCAGCTTATCCGCACTGCGCGCCGCCAAGGTGACATGCGCGCCCGATTGCGCCAAACCCGCCGCACAACCAAGGCCGATGCCCGAGGATGCCCCCGCCACCAACGCGCGTTTTCCGTTCAATTTAAAGCTGGGAAGTTGGGGAATGGTCATGGTAACTGCTTTCACTAGATTTTCGTCATACTAGCCACAATCTGGCTTGCAATGCAAAGCGGTTTACGCAAGATATGCGGCATGGAAATAGGTATCTTACAAACGGGCGATGCCCGCGACGCACTTAAAAACACACTTGGCGATTATGACCAGCTATTTGTGAATTTTTTGTCAGGCCAAGGGTTCAATTTTGAAACCTTTCGCGTGTTGGACAATGTGTTTCCAGACAGTGTCACGGCCAAGGATGGCTGGATCGTCACTGGGTCGCGTCATGGTGCCTACGAAGATCATGCGTTCATCCCGCCCTTGGAACAGTTTATCCGCGATTCTATGGCAGCGAACATCCCAATGGCTGGGTTTTGCTTTGGTCATCAGATTATGGCGCAGGCGTTGGGTGGCAAAGTTGTCAAATTCCCCGACGGGTGGGCAACAGGGAACACCGAATATGATGTCGATCCAACGGTTGATGGCGGCGAAGATAAAATCCGCATCATCGGGTGGCACCAGGATCAGGTGATCGAAGCCCCCGAAGGCGCCAAAACAATCATGCGTTCTGAATTCTGCGAATATGCGGGATTGGCTTATGGCGACAATGGGTTTTCAACCCAACCGCACCCAGAGTTTTCAAACCAGTATGCCGCAGGTCTATTGGATGAATTGCAAGAGCTGTATTCAGACGATCACATCCAAACCACCCGCGACAGTTTCCAAAACGATCTGGATACACATCGTATGACGGCGATGGTTGCGGCGTTTTTCAAAAAAGCACATAGCAGGCGGGTTGATTGATCCCAACCGGACAAAACACCCCCAATAATACCCCGCGCATGGCTGGTTTGCGATTCTAGGTATTCGACTACCACCCTTATTTTGAACGTTTAGCGTGAAATATATCCCTCTGGTTGTGCGGGTTTAAATAAATTCCGCCCATACATAGTAAAAACGATACAAAACTAACTAAACCCTAAATAACTATTTAATTTACTCGAATTTTTCGAATAATTTAGCATAAGCTGTTTGCAACCTAGTTATATTTTGGAGCCGAATTGACCATGCGTAATTTTAAAAATTTGTCCGTGTTATCATTCGTTTTACTTGCCACAACTGCGCCTGTTTTGGCGCAGGACGGTACATTCAGTTTCTTCAGTGGCACGATCGATGTCTCGAATGGGGCGATCGATACCAACGAGATTGCTAACAATGCGGTCACAACTGACAAGATCGCAGCCGGCGCTGTTGGTACGTCTGATTTGGCAAATGGCTCAATCAATACGAATAAAATCCAAGACGGCGCAGTAACTAACTCTGATTTGGCAACCAACGCTGTTACGACGGACAAGATCGCAGACGGTGCTGTTGGTACGTCTGATTTGGAAAATGGTTCAATCAATACGAATAAAATCCAAGACGGCGCTGTTACGACGGCGAAAATCAGAAACAATGCTGTTACCAGCGCTAAGATAGCGAATGGTGCTGTTGGAACTGTCGATTTGGCCGCAGACGCTGTCACCAGTGCCAAAATTCTAGATGGTACGGTTGCGAACGCTGATTTGGCGGCAGGTGCTGTCACCAGCGATAAGATTGCC
>CALDZS010000210.1 GCA_937944065.1 uncultured Amylibacter sp.
AGAACCGCCCATAAACCCTACCAGAGTCCATGGTCGAAAAATTAACAACTTCTTCCCCTTCAACAAGGATAGAGCCGCGACCCGTTGTGGAATCTGGTTTTCTGTAGGCAGTTGTGAAAAAGGAGACCTTGCCTTTTACCGACGCGGCCAAATTGGCTTCTACCCGTTGTTTCAATTTGCTCCACTGCATGAGCAAAGCTTAACGCGAACCACGTCAGAACTCTATTCAAATCACATTCTTGATGGACAGTTCCACTGCATGTAAAAAGCTTTCCGCGGAAGAACTGGCCGATAGAAGACAGAACTGATCTTTGCTGACACGGATGATCAACACGCCTAGATGCTCCATCGTGGTACGTGCGGCTGCGTGCACTGGAAACGCGGACGGATCAAGATCGACAGGGCAGATACGCTCCAGCGCCTCGCGGACGTTTGGTCCAGAAATGTCCAACCCAACCCAGCCATGTGTTTGATCTGTGACATAGGCCACACTCGCCATCGCCGAGGGCACAGGTTTCGACGTTAGGCAGAAATATTGATCTGGTTGCGTTTGTACCAACCGTGTTTGGCCGTCGGTTGAAAGCTTGGATTTCAACGCAGTCGGCAATGTCAGCCCAAAGGTGTCTTTGACCGCCGCTGTTAGTTTGGTCTTACCGCCCATTGGCATTGCAAGTGATGTTAGCACCAGCTCTGTGATTTCGCGTAGCACCATGCCGCTGTCGCCAAATTCTTTGGTGTAGCCGCCCAACCGAGGCGTTTCTTGTAGGTCAAATTTAGCCACGTTGAATGCCTCCTTCTGGATCGTACATATGTGGCGAGACGATCTCGACTTCTATGTCTTTGCCGCGCACGCCGTCCCATGCACGGATGATGTCGCCATGCCGTTCATGGCCACGTATCACAAAACCCAGACCTATATGATGGCCGAAGGTCGGTGAATACGCGACAGAGGTAACCCAACCTTGGTCATTGTCCATTGTCGTATCAGCGCCGCGCTCTAGGAAATGCGCACCCGCATCCAGTTTCATGGATTTGTCCACGGGGCGGATGCCCACCAGACGCACGACGTCATCTGCGATCATCAACTCGCGTTTGGCTAGTGTTGATCCAATACTGTCCTTTTTGACCGAGACCATACCGCCCATACCTAGGTTCAGCGCAGTCGTCGTTCCGTTCAATTCGTTGCCGACGACATGGCCTTTCTCTATCCGCATGACGGACAAAGCTTCGGTGCCATACGGTGTTGCATCAAACTCTTGTCCAGCCTCCATCAGTGCCTTGATCATACTGTCGCCATAGCGGGCAGGGACTGCAACCTCGTACGCCAACTCGCCCGAGAACGAGATGCGGAATAGACGGGCAGGGGTGCCGCCGCACACCGTGACGTTGGCGCACGCCATGAAGGGAAATCCTTCGTTTGACATGTCCACATCATCGACGATTTTTGACAATAGCGCGCGTGAATTTGGCCCAGCGACCGCAAATTGCGCCCAAGCATCCGTGGTTGAAATTAGATGCACATCCATATTTGGACACAAGCATTGACGAACGAATTCTAGACGGCGATACACGAGCACTGCATTCGCAGTTGTTGTTGTCATGACAAAGTGGTTTTCAGCCAATCGCGCCGTGGTTCCGTCATCGTAACAGATGCCATCTTCGCGCAACATCAGGCCATACCGAACGCGCCCAACGGGGACCTTCAAAAAGGGATTGGAATAGACAAGGTTTAGGAATGCCGCGGCATCGCGTCCTTGAATATCGATCTTGCCCAAAGTGGTTACATCACAGATGCCCACGGATTTGCGTGTGGCGATAACTTCGCGATCTACACTGTCGCGCCAGCCTGCTTCGCCCTGCTTTGCATACCATTCGGCACGCATCCAATTGCCAACTTCGGTAAAAGACGCGCCATTTTTCGCGCCCCACTCGTGGCTGGTTGTTAGGCGAGTTGGTGCATAGTCTTTGCCGCGCGCGCGGCCCCCAAGGGTGCCCATGGCTACAGGTGTGTAAGGCGGGCGGAAAATAGTGGTGCCCGTTTCGGGTATGGTTTTCCCTGTGGCTTCGGCCATGATGGCAAGCCCCAAAACGTTCGAGGTTTTACCTTGATCCGTGGCCATACCCATTGTGGTATAACGTTTCAAATGCTCGACAGATCGAAACCCTTCGGCTTGTGATTGTTTAATGTCTTTGACTGTCACATCATTTTGCAAATCAACCCAAGCACGGCCTTCGCCTGCCACATGCCAAAATGCACTGATACTCGACGGCTCGTCCGCTGCTTTGGCGGCTTGAGACTTGGTCGGGGTAAGGCCCAGTTCTTTGGCCAACGCATTGCCTAACTTGTGGCCAGAATTTAGTGCTGCCCCCAATGAGAGATCACCATTTGCGGCACCCGCCACAGATTGACCCACGGGCAGTTCGCCGCCCGGGACGAAACCTGCGATATCGTCACGCCATGTTGGACGCCCACGTTGATGACAGGTTAGATGTACATTTGGTGACCAACCGCCACTGACCGCTAAACAATCAGTTTTGATCGTCTGGCCGTTGGTTAATTTGATAGACGACAATGCCAAGCGTCCGTTCGTGTCGGCAACAGCTGCACCCATGATTATTGATGTACCCGCAAAGCTGTGCAGTGGTGCCATGTCACGCGTGTCGATGATAGCGGCCAGATTAACACCTGCGGCGACAAGGTCGCGTGCGGTGTCCCAGCCAGTATCGTTGTTGGTCAAAATGCTGACAGCGTCGCCGGTGGCCACGCCAAAGCGGTTTGCATAGGCGCGCACGGATCCAGCCAGCATAATGCCCGGACGATCATTGTTTTTGAATGCAACCGCACGCTCGGTAGCACCACCTGCAACAATCGCGCGCTTTGTATAAATCCGCCAAAGAACTTGGCGTGGCTTGCCTGCTGACGTGGCCAGATGATCAGTTTTGCGTTCAACTGCGCTGTAGATGCCATGATCAAACGCGCCAACCACGGTGGTGCGGGTCATTATGCGCACGTTGGGCATCGCGGCCAATTCTGCACGCGCGGTTTCGGCCCAGACATCTGCACTGTCGCCTGCGATCTCGTGTGTTTCGGCGTTCAGCCGTCCGCCGATGATGGCGTCTTCTTCGGCTAATATTACCCGCGCACCGGCACGCGCTGCCGACAATGCGGCGGACAGTCCTGCGGGGCCTGCGCCTGCGATCAATAGATCACAATGCAAGAACCCTTTGTCATATTGATCAGGATCTTCGTTGCCCGACAGTTTGCCCAATCCAGCCGCCGAGCGGATTATTGGTTCGTATACTTTTTCCCAGAATGCCCGAGGCCACATGAATGTTTTGTAGTAGAAACCTGCACTTAGGAATGGTGACAGCAGGTCGTTAACGGCCATAAGATCGAAGTTCAACGGCCCTCGGTGGTTTTGGCTGGTGGCGGTCAGGCCGTCAAACAGCTCTGCCACTGTGGCGCGTGTATTGGGTTCTGTATGATCACCCGAGCGCAATTGCACCATGGCGTTTGGTTCTTCTGAACCTGCGGTGAAAATCCCGCGGGGACGGTGATATTTGAACGACCGCGCAACCAAGCGTGTGCCATTGGCCAGTAGGGCAGACGCCAGTGTGTCCCCTGCATAGCCAACCATGTCTTTGCCGTTGAACGAAAAATTCAGGGGCTTGCTACGGTCGACTTTGCCGCTCTCGGGCAATCTATAATTATCGGTCATGATGATTTTGCCTGCTGCATCGCCACATCGCGTGCCATTTGCACATCCGTGATTTCGTGGGTCAAAGTGTTGCGGGTGACGACCAGCCAAGATCGGTCGCCCTGTTCGTGGTACCAAAGTTCGCGGTAGTCGCCTGCGGGATTGTCGCGTTGATACAGATATTCGTGAAACTGTTCGACGGCATCTTCGGCCTGCCAGTCTGGACGGTTCATTAATGTAGCATCGCCTAGATGTACAAATTCTGCAGCATCGCGTGGGCCTAGTGTTGGATGATTTATGATCATGGTTCGGTGCCTCTAATGCAAATTCGGTTGGGCGCCAGAGCCCTTTTCGTCGATCATCCCGCCGCGCAAGAACCGATCGAAACGAAACTTGGTCGCCGTCGGATGCGGTGTGTCTGTCGCGATCAGATGCGCATAAGCATCTCCCGACGCTGGGGTCGCTTTGAACCCGCCATAACACCAACCACCATTGAAATAGAGCCCGTCGATATGGGTTTTATCAATGATTGGTGATCCATCCATCGACATGTCCATAACGCCGCCCCACATGCGCAACAAACGTGCACGCCCAAGGAATGGCATCAGACCCATCATATCTTCGACCACATGTTCCAATGTCGGCATGTTGCCGCGTTGGGCGTAGGTATTGTATCCGTCCAAATCGCCGCCAAAGACCAAACCGCCTTTGTCTGATTGACTGATATATAAATGCCCAGCCCCGAAGGTCACGATACCAGGTATGGTCAGCTTTAACCCTTCAGACACGAAGGCCTGCAAAACATGGGACTCGATTGGCAAGCGCATGCCAGCTTTTTCCATCACGCGGCTGGATGACCCTGCCACGCAAACGGCGACCTTCTTGGCCTTAATCTTACCCTTGCTG
This sequence comes from uncultured Amylibacter sp., assembly GCA_937944065.1. Classification (GTDB taxonomy): domain Bacteria; phylum Pseudomonadota; class Alphaproteobacteria; order Rhodobacterales; family Rhodobacteraceae; genus Amylibacter. The sequence continues at coordinate 4,605 of CALDZS010000210.1, forward strand.
GTTTCGACCCCGATGCATTTCCCGTCTTTCATTTGAAATCCGGTCACTTCGCAGTTTTGGATAATATCAACACCGTGCTGATCCGCAGACCGAGCAAAGCCCCACGCCACGGCATCATGGCGAGCCGTGCCCGCACGCGGTTGCAAAAGCCCTGCCGTAATAGGGAAGCGTGCATTGTCGAAATTCAAGAACGGCACCATTTTTCGCACTTCGTCTGCGGTCATCAGTTTCGCGTCCGCCCCTGACAGCAACATGGCATTGCCGCGACGCGCCATAGCGTCGCGTTGACTGTCCGAATGTGCCAAGTTCAATATCCCGCGCTGTGACATCATCGCGTTATAGTTCAAGTCCTGCTCCAGACTTTCCCATAGTTTCAGCGAGTGTTCATAAAAGGGTTGGTTGCCTTCCAGCATATAATTGGACCGCACGATGGTTGTATTACGGCCGATATTGCCAGATCCGATCCAGCCTTTTTCCAGCACCGCGATATTCTTCTGGCCATATTTCTTGGCCAGATAATGCGCGGTCGCCAATCCATGTCCACCGCCGCCGACAATTATAATGTCATAGGATTTCTTGGGTTCTGGTTCACGCCAAACGGGTTTCCACCCTTTGTTGCCGGTCAAGCCTTGCTTGATTACTTGAAATCCAGAATAGCGCATCGGGTCATCCATATTTGTCTAACCATGCAGATTAGTCACTTGCGGATAAAACGCACGCAAAAAAACCGACATTTAAAACTGATTTTTTGCTGTTGAGCGTGTGGGGGCAGGGGAGTGACGGTCAGCGACACGCAACTGGAATACTTGTAAAAATGCTGACCGCCCCCAATACACTAGGTTCTTCCCCTTAGCGTCGAACATAGATAGGTGTTGAGATTATCATTTCAAGAGATTGGTTAGGTATTTTGCATCGGAAATGGCACGGCCTTTTGCCCCGTCAAAATGGCGATCGCATCAGGTTGCATCATGGTGGACAGCGCGTCGTGATTTGCGCTGAGCCCGCCCGTATATGTGCCAAAGGCAGGCATAATAATTTTGTTTTTGTCCGTCAGGAAACACTTGCGTGAAATTCCGCGGGCTGCGGTCGGGATGCGCGCCTTTGGATGAAAATGGCCCGAGATTTCGGGCAAGCCGGTTTTTTCTGCAATGTGGCGAAAAACGATCCCGTGGCGCATGTAGTGTTTCATATGCGTCCCACCCAAGTCGACGGGTCCCGCGTCATGATTACCTTCGATCCAAATCCAAGTACGCCCTGCCGTTAGGGCGCAAAGACGTTTGTGATTGGCAGTGTTCAAACTATCCAGACATTCCAAATCATCAAAACTGTCGCCAAGGCATATTACGGTTTTGGGGTTCAATGTCAGAATGTCATCGCCCAAACGCGCCAAAGTGTCTTGGGTTTCAAACGGAGGCAGCAGTCCGCCATGTTTACGCGCGATGCGCTCTGACTTTCCCAGATGCATATCTGAAACGCATAGCAGTTTTTCACTTTCCCACCACAGTGTGCCCGTAGCGCGCGCGGTCAGTGTTTGGTCAGCAAACGAAAATAAGTGATCTTGCATCGGGTCAGCAAACAATTATCAGCAGACCATTGCAAGGTTTTTCACGGTAAATTTTGCACGCCCGCAGCTTGCATCAGGGTGGCAGATGCAGTTTCAATCAGTATATCCTCGGCCTTACCTTTGATTGGTACCTTGTTGATTTCCATTAACAATGGAGCAGCCAATGGTGTTAAATGCGCTGCCCGAACGTGGTTAACACGTGCTTTTGTGCGTTCCAGCATCTCCTCGATGCGTCCAAAATCCACCAACCCGCGCATTGCTTGCTGTTCTGTGATGGTCATCAATACGTGGTTCGGGTCGTATTTGCGCAATGTGTCATACAGAATATCCGACGAAAACGTAGCTTGGCGGCCCGATTTGCGTTTTCCGATACTGTTCTTTTCAATCAATCCTGCAATGGTTGCGATGGTACGGAAACTGCGTTTCATGACAGCATTATTGCCCAACCAATCGTGTAACCCGTCGCGCAATCCGTCAGGACGTAACAGGGCTGCGGGATCATCCACAGCGTCTAAGCCCCAGATCAACAGCGCATAATCGTTGGCGACAAACCCAAGGGGGTTCAGCGACTGTTGTTCCATGCGCCGCGTCAATAACAGGCCCAAAGTTTGATGTGCGTTGCGTCCTGCGAACCCATAGATGCAGGTGTATTGTTGATCCGCGCGCGGAAAACTTTCGACCATCAAAGTTCCATGTTGGGGCAAATTCGACACTTGTTTTTGTACATCCAGCCAATCACGCGTGTGATCTGGCAACATGGATTGATCTGGATTGTTCAACCGATCAATCACCCGCGCGGACAACTGAGTTGATGTGGCAAACTTTGTGCCACTGAACACCGCGATCTTGGGTTTCTTGGCCGCTTGCTTGGTGACCTGCACCACCATTTCACGCAAGCCTTCATATCGCACGGTTTGGCCGCCGATCAGGAACGTGTCACCGATTTCTAGGGTGGCGGCAAACGCCTCTTCTACTTCGCCCAACGGGCGGCCCCCACGACTGTGTTTCATGCGAACGGCAAGAGTTTCGGTGTCGACAATCGTGCCGATATTCATCCGAATTTTTGCAGCTTGTCGTGGATCGCGCAAACGCCAACTTCCATCGGGTAAACGCATCAATCGCTGCCAACGATCATAGGCGCGAAATGCGTAACCACCCGTCGCGCAAAAGTCTAAGCATTGGTCGAATGTGGGGCGATCCAATGCGCGATATGGCCCTGCACTGCGTACCTCGTCGAACAGTGCGGTTTCATCAAACGCACCGCGTGCTGCGATAATCAAGATATGTTGGCACAGAACATCCAGCGGTGCGTTATGGCGCGGTTCGCCGTCCAGATCGCTTGCGCGCACCGCTTCCAATGCAGCTTGGCATTCGATGATTTCGAACCGATTGGCAGGGACGATAATCGCGCGGGATGGTTGGTCATACCGATGATTTGAGCGTCCGATGCGCTGAACCAATCGCTTCACCTCTTTGGGTGCGCCAATTTGCATGACCAAATCTACATCACCCCAATCGATGCCAAGATCCAGTGATCCTGTGCAAACAATCGCGCGTAATTTACCCGCGATCATCGCGGTTTCGACCCGTGCGCGTGCGTCCTTGGACAGTGATCCGTGGTGTAACCCAATGGGTAGATTGTCGACATTTGCTTGCCATAACCCGTGAAAGAAAATCTCTGCCTGCGCGCGGGTGTTCACAAAAATCAACGTTGTATTCGCAGCCGTTATCTCGCGGATCACATCGGGAACTGCGTATAACGCGTTGGCGCTGGCCCAAGGCGGTGTCGCGTCCGAACGCAGCATGGATATATCAGGGTCAGGGCCGGGATCGGCGTTTAAAATGTTGCATGTATCGCCCGTGCTGGCGATGAATTGCCCCAACGCACGTGGATCTTCCACGGTCGCCGACAGCCCAATGCGTTTCAGATCGGGATGATGCTGCTGTAGATGAGCAAGTGCGAGCATTAGTTGATCTCCGCGTTTGCTGCCGGCCAACGCATGCGCTTCGTCTATGATCACACGTTGAACTCCCGCGAAAACGCGGTCTGCATCTTCGTAAGAAATCAACAATGCCAAACTTTCAGGGGTTGTCAGCAGGATATGCGGTGGATCAACTCGTTGACGTTTTCGGACAGTCTGACTGGTGTCGCCCGTGCGTTGTTCGACGCGAATTGGCAAGCCCATCTGTGCCAAAGGCGTTTGCAAATTCCGTTCAATATCCGCCGCCAATGCCTTCAGCGGCGAGACATAGATCGTGTGCAGTCCCTCATGCTCACCTTCGGCAAGCGCGTTTAAACTGGGTAAGAACCCTGCCAGCGTTTTACCGCCGCCAGTGGGTGCGATTAACAAGTTTGAGGCGGCATCAGATGCGTTTAGTAAATCACGTTGATGCGGGTGAACCTGCCACCCGCGTGCGTCAAACCAGCCTTGGATTGTTGTGTGAAGCGATGCCATAGGTCAGACATATCGCGCCTGACCCTGATTGCAAACGATCTATCGTGTGATGACCGCGTCCGCGATGAACAGGTTTTCCCAAGCACGGTCCAACAGTTCTGGCGTCAAGATAGGTTTGCGACCTTCATACTGACAGATCGTCAACATCTGTTCGATCAAGAAACCAGGCTGATAGGCGGCATAGTTGTTGTCCACGGACGGGTATTTTTCGGTGAACAGATGCAGGGCAACAGCCTCTGGCAGATCGACTTTTTTAGCTTTGGCTACCAGCATCAGAATTTGCAACAATTGCTCGCGGTTCGGCGCATCAATATGCACCTTAGAGTTAATACGACGCAAGGCCGCCCCATCGAAAATGTCTTTTGGATGGAAGTTGGTCGAGAAAATCACCAACGTGTCGAACGGTACAAGGAATTTTTCACCAGAGTTCAGCGCCAAAATATCTTCGTGCGCCTCCATCGGTGTAATCCAACGGTTGATCATGGCCTGTGGCGGATCGATTTGGCGACCAAGGTCATCTACGATGAACAGACCACCAGTTGATTTTAACTGTAGCGGGGCCTGATAGGTTTTTGATACAGGGTTATAGATCAGGTCCAGCATATCCAGACGCAACTCACCACCAGTTAGAACGGCAGGGCGGCGGCACAGAACATAGCGCGGATCAAAGCGATCAGCGCGCAGACGCAGATTGGACGGGTCCGACACTTCTTGTACCGCTTGTTCGTGAACAATCGGGTCATACATTGAAATAACCTGACCGCTATATTCCAAGAAACGCGGGACATAGATTTTATCACCGATGGCGTCACGAATGCGCGCGGCCAAGGTTGATT
>CALDZS010000211.1 GCA_937944065.1 uncultured Amylibacter sp.
GGGTTCAGATAACTTTATCTATGTCCGCACTGCAAACAATGATCAGATTCTTGTTCGCATAAACGGGCGTGATGTGTACCAAGTTGGCCAGCCGGTGCAGCTGAAATTCGACACCGATCAGCTTCATTATTTTGCCTAAGCACAGGCATTTGCTTAAGTGCATGTCCCGTCGGACATGAAGACAGCGGCACAAAATAAAAGGCTCGGAAGGTATCCTCCGAGCCTTTATTCTTACCAGCGAATTGGCGCTGTTTTGCCCTGTTTGCGGGCCGCGTTGATCTCGGCCACGGTTCGTTGGACGACCGCAAAGCGATCAGCACCCGGTGGGTGGGTGGAAAGCATGCTGTTTGATCCGCCAGTGCGCTCGAATGATCGTGCGCCACGAATGGCGTTATAACCAGAGCGCGTTGCGACATGTGCCCCGATACGGTCGGCTTGCAGTTCGAATTTTTTAGAGAAACTTTGCGCGCCGACCATGCCGCCCAGATTGGCACCATCCATCGGATTGCCACCTAGGCCACCGATGATAATGGCACCTAAGATGGCGCCGCCATTAGCGTTGTTGCGCTTTTGTAAAAGATGACGGGCGATCTGGTGACCAGCCTCGTGTCCCATAATGAACGCAATTTCGTCGTCATTTTTAATGCTGCGCAACATGTTCACGTTGAACGTGATAATCGGTTTGCCGTCTCTGCCAATGGTTTGATACGCGTTTGGCGCGGCCTTTGGGTTATCGTCAAAGCGGATCTGGAAATCACAGAATTGCGCGGGCAAATCTTTGCTAAAACTGCGGCAGATGCTTTCTGATACAGGTTCGACACGGCGCGCGACGCGCTTGTATGCGGCGACGCCACTGCTGGCACTGCGCACAGGGCCCATCGATTGGGCTTGCGTCTGCGGTGCGGGTTTTGTTTGTGGTTTCGTCTGCGGTTGTGGTGACGGTGTGCTTACCGTACACGCTGTCATTGACACACATAGCACCGGAATAAGTAATTTTTTCATCGTAAACATCCTTGCAAGTGGGGACAGATTAGTCCCCACTTGAATTTTGTGCAACTACCCTTTGCAGAGCAGAGCAGGAATTAGCCTTTGCCCTTCCACGGGATCAAGCGATTTTCCATCTTGCGCATCAGAACTTCGATCGCAAATCCGATCACACCAATGATGATGATACCGATGATCACGATGTCGGTTAGCTGGAATTTAGACGCGGCAATAATCATCTTACCCGCACCTTTTTCCGCAGCAACCAATTCCGCCGCAACAACTGTACCCCAACAAACACCCATGGCGACGCGGGCACCTGTAAATATTTCGGGCAGGCTGTTCGGCAGGATGACCTTGGTCAACAATTGACGTTTTGTAGCGCCCAAAGAATAGGCCGCGTGAACCTTCGAGATATTCACACCAGACACACCCGCACGCGCGGCGATGGTCATGATCCATAGCGCTGCTAGGAATAGCAAACTGATCTTGCCTTGCTCGCCGATACCGAACCAAATGATGATCAATGGGATCAACGCCAGTGGTGGAACAGGGCGCATGAATTCTACGATTGGATCGAACCAACCACGGAACCAGTTTGACAGACCCATCGCGAACCCCAAGGGGATACCGAACAAGCACCCAAGGGCGAAGCCAAGAACAACGCGGATCAACGACCAGAAGACGTTTTCCCACAGACCAACGCCTGTGTAGCCTTCTTTGTTTAGGCGGATAAAGCTGCTCCACACCTCTTCAGGTGACGGCAAATACAGCGACTCCATTGTCATCCCTGGATAGGGGCGGATTTGCAGACTGCCCTTTTCAGTTACGAATACAGTGCCCGCATCAATGTCCACGCTGCCACCAGGTGAAACATTTTCGCCGTTAATCTGCGTGATCGCGAACCCTTCGGTTTCTTTTGCACCGATGGTTCGTGATGACAGCAATGCCGTACGCCGTTCGCGAACCTTGATTGCATTGTCCATGGCAAAGCCAGAATTTGTATTGTCCGCTTTGGCTTGATCCGGGCTTTCGCCGAATGGATAGACCAAAACGCTGACTTTACCAGTATCGGTGGCACCTGTGGCATTAGTCGCCGTATATTCAAATTCTGCTTCACCCAAGAACGGGGCGGGCAGTTGTATTGGGCCCAGCAGGGATGATCCAGTGGCTAGAGCCCAGAAAAAGAACAGCGCGACAACAGATGCGACGGAGGCGAAACGATTGGCAACAACGGCACTTTCGTCACCGAAGGTTACCGTTTTCAGACTGGTATACCCTTTGGCTTTGTCGCGGCCTTTGTTGAACAACTTGTCGATCAGCCAGCTTGCCGCGCTAAACAGCATATAGATTGCAAAGATGAAAAAGATACCGACGATCATCCAAAGTGTTGTTGAAATCAGGCTGCCTACTTCGTCAGCAGGCGGTGTGTTGAAACGGACTGCTTCCATAAACGAGGCGGGGATTGTTGTGTTTAAAAAGGTCATATCAGCTATCTACCCGTCCCATAATTTCTTCTTCCATATCCCAAATCATGTTGAGGATCTCATCGCGCGTGCTACCGAAATCTTCGTGGCGTTTCACTTCGCGTAGGTCAGCGCCCACACCCAGTTCGGCGAATGGCAGTTGGTATTCTTTGTGAATACGTCCCGGCCGCGGTGCCATAACGATCAGGCGTTCACCCAACAACAAGGCCTCTTCGACCGAGTGGGTGATCAGGATGATGGTTTTGCCAGTTTTCTTCCAGATATCCAGAACCAGAGACTGCATTTTCTCGCGGGTCAACGCATCCAACGCGCCCAGCGGTTCGTCCATCAAAATCACGTCAGGGTCGTTTGCAAGACAACGGGCAAGTGCCACACGTTGTTGCATGCCGCCTGACATTTCGTAAATCATCTTTTCTGCAAAATCTTGCAGACCAACGATGTCCAACAGCTCTTTAACTTTTTCGTCAATTTCTGCTTGGGGTGTGCCCTTCATCTTGGGGCCAAAGCCGATATTCTTGGAAACATTCATCCATTCGAACAACGCACCTTGCTGGAATACCATGCCGCGTTCGGAATCGGGTCCAGTGACCGCGTGTCCGTTCAACTCAATATCACCACCTGTTGGGGCCAAAAAACCGGCCAAAATGTTCAGTAGAGTAGTTTTACCACAGCCCGATGGGCCTAAGACGGAAACAAGTTCGCCCTTTTTGATATTTAAGTTGATGTTCTTTAGGGCCTCGACCGAACCGCCATTTGGCAACTCGAAGGTCATAGAGACATCATTCATGTTCAAACCTGACATAGACGTGTCCAAAAATTAGAGTAGAAAAAAAGGGCGCGGCAATAGACATGCCGCGCCCGAAGACTTGGTGAATTACTTCATTGCTGCAGCGGCAGCCAAGTAAGTTGTGTTCACAAGTGGGCCGTAGTCACCCAATGCTTTGATCTTGCCAGCAGCTTCCAATGCATCAGCTTGACGCTTAAGATCGCCGGCCAACCAGCCACCCATCCATTGGTCAGAAAGCTGTGTTTCAGCAGACATGAAGTTCATGACAGACAAGATTGCTTTTGTACCTTCAAGATCCATACCAGCTTCTTTAGCGATAGATGCTACCATTGGCTCTGGATTTTCAGCGTACTGTGCGTTCATGTCTGAAGTTACTTTCAGGAACTTCGTAACGATTTCAGCATTTGCTTCAGCAAAAGAGCTTGGTGTTGATGTGACATCATAGATAACGCCTGACACTGCTTCTTTTTCTGGACCTGAAAGAAGTACGTTACCGTGCTCTTTCATACGACGTAGTGGGCCGCCCCAACCGCAAACCATGTCAAATTCGCCTGACGCGAATGCAGCTGCTGAATCAACAGGTGTCATGTCAACGATTTTGAAATCAGATTCTGCAAGACCGAAGTGACCGATTTGAGCCAAGAAGTCAGAGTGTGCAGCAGTACCGATTGGCAAAGCAACTTGCTTGCCTTTCAATTCCATTGCGTTGCCTGAATCGATTTCCAAAGTAGACCGAACAACACAGTTGTTATTGTCTGAATATGTTTCAGCAATGTCGATCACTTGAAGATCTTGACCAGCAGCAGTTGCCACTAGGAATGGTGTCACACCTTGTGAGTAAGAAATGTGAACGTCGCCTGATGCCATAGCGGCAGACATGGCAGTACCAGCGTCGAATGATACCCATTTAACTGGGATACCCAAAGCCGCGTCATACAAATCATTTGCTTGAGCGTATTGGTTCGCAGTTGGCCATTCCAAGAAATAACCAACAACCAATTCGTCCAGCGCAGATGCTGTTGAAGTTGTTGCTGCTAGGGCCACGGCCATAGCGGTAAGTGTTTTAGTGAATTTCATAGTCTTCTCCCTGTTGTCGCATATTGGGGGCTTTTGCACCCGTTCGTAAATTTATGCGAATCCAGTTGGAAGACTGCAATACTTTCGATCAATTGCCTAGTGTTAAAGCAGGCATATTGGCCACGTTAGCGTCATTGGGCGACCCAACCACCATCGATAGACAGGTTTGATCCAGTGATGCTTTTGGCGTCGTCAGAACATAGAAATGCCGCGGTTCCGGCAATCTCGTCGATACCCACAAACGCTTTGGTCGGTTGATTGGCCAGCATCACATCGCGGATTACGGCATCCTCGGAGATACCGCGTGCACGGGCGGTGTCGGGAATTTGGGCCTGAACCAAGGGCGTCAGAACATAGCCGGGGGATATGGCATTTACCGTCATACCATCAGCCGCACATTCCAAAGCGGTGCTTTTGGTTAACCCCACCAGCCCATGCTTGGCCGCGACATATGCGGATTTAAAAGGCGAC
>CALDZS010000212.1 GCA_937944065.1 uncultured Amylibacter sp.
TTCGACAATTCGTCTTCCAACAACGGACGTTCAAACAGATCACGGGTTTCGCTGGTCACAGGTTTCAAACCTGTCGACCCACGCCACGCCGCATCCAACGCACCTGTCATATTCGCGTCGCCTTCGACGGCATGAACTGACGACGTGCGGGCTGCTTGAATGGCAAAAGTCCCGCAACCTGCAAACAGATCAACCACGGATTTCGAACCAGCGACCGCTTCTAACGCAGACTTCACCAACGTATCTTCGCCGTGCTTGGTGGCTTGTAAAAACGCACCTTCGGGCAGCGGTATCTTGGTGGACCCAAAACTAACGGTGGCAGGGGCTGCCTGCACGATGACATCACCGTTCCATGCAATGCGGCAGAACCCGTGCCTGGCGGCGATTGCGCCCAAATCAGCGCTGTCTTTTGGCGATAAATCTTTGCCTTCGGATATCCAAACATCCAAACCGTTCTGTGTGACCGTCGCTGCAATCTTTAACGATCCCTTGCGCGATCCAAATTGAACTGTAATCTCTCGAAGCCCATCAAGACCTGCCAGCAACGCTGGCTCTATCAACGGGCATTCCAAAATCTCGACCATTGTGTCGGACTTGCGTGCGTGAAACCCGATCATTGCCCCTTTTTTCGTGCGCCGCGCCACGAATGTCGCGCGCCTGCGCGAGTGGCTCGGGCTGGTGATGATTGGTCGCATCGGTGGCGTTAAACCCTCTAACGCCAACACTGATCTTGCTTGTTCTAACTTCCACGCGGCCAGGGTGTCGGGATGCATATGCTGCAAACTACATCCACCGCAGGTTTTGAAGTGTCGACAAACAGGCTTGATCCGCTGATCAGACGGTTCCAGTATGCGGATATCGGTTAAGTCACTACCAACTATTGTGCCCGTAACTCGTTCGCCCACCAACGTGCGTGGTGCGAAAACGTCCATATCTCGCATGTCAATTATACCGTCGCCATGCTGACCTAGTTTATCGATTACATATTCTGTCATAGTCAGCCTAAGAACACCAAAAAGCCTGAGAGCGCCAGACCAATCGCCATCACCGTGCGAAATAGTTTCCATGCGCGCGGACTGGTCATCAGCCGCGCCAATAAGTTTCCCGCAAAAGTCCAAAACAGGCAAACGCCAAGATTGATGGTTGAAAAGGTGAACCCCAACGTGGCTGCTTGCGCGGGTATGTTTAGCAGGGTGACATATGCAGTGGCGGCGATGCAGATCGACCAAACCTTGGGGTTGACCCACTGAAACAGGACGGCCTGTAGAAATGTGAAAGGGCGATCTGCGTTGCGCGACGATAAACTGCCCGTGCGATACAAATTGTACGCCATCCACAATATCCAAGCGCAGGCCAAGATTTGTAGACCGAATTTTGCCGCTGGAAACGTTTTTAAGAGGGTACCTACGCCAAACCCTGTCGCAGCAGCGGTAAATCCAACACCCAGTGCGACACCCAAAATATGGGGTATTGTCGCGCGAAATCCGAATTTCGCGCCTGACGCGGTTAGCATGATCACGTTAGGGCCGGGGGAAAACAGGCCAAGGAATACGAAAGCGGCTAAGGCTAAAGTCACGACAGAAGGTCGGATTTGGTGGCGGTGAAATCGGATGCGATCCAGCGCGCCTCTAGCGCGCGCAGTTCATCACCGATGGCTTTGCCCTGCAAATGATCGGGCAAATCCACCGCTTTGATCGGAAAGACTGCGGCGGCTCCTGTTGTCGCTTCATCTTTAAAACTCGGGTCCGGATGTTGACCCAAGGATGCCGCCATAATCAACGTCGCCGATGTGGCAATGTCATAACCATAGCGATAGGCAGCGACCTTGGTAGGCAACGCTTGATCCATACAGGCGATGGTGTTTTTGCGAAGTTGGTCTTCAGATTTGGACAGGCGCAACGCATCCCTAACTTCGGCACGGGTCAGCGCGACCAGACGGGTGATCCAGTTTGGCGCAACTTCGTAATGAGCTTCCAGCGCGATCAATGGCGCAAGGGCAGAGTTTTCTGCACCAGTCAGTACGCGCATTAAGATGCCTGACTGCGCCATGGCCGCAATGGCTGGGGCAGGGTCAGGGGCTGATAACAGTTTGCGCATCTCAGCGCCAACACGTTCTTTGGACAGGCCGTCGATACCGTCAGCCTGTTCAGCGCAGGCGGCCAACGCTTCTGCATCCAGTCCTTTGGACGGATCGCCGTACCATGCGTGAAAACGGAAAAAGCGCAAGATACGCAGATAGTCCTCTTTTATACGTTGTACGGGGTCTTCAATGAACCGAATCCTGCGTGCCAACAGGTCAGGTAAACCGCCCAGCGGGTCCACAATAGTACCGGTCGCATCTGCGTAAAGTGCATTGATGGTTAGGTCGCGCCGGCGCGCGTCATCTTCGATCTGATCAGAAAACGCGACGACTGCGCGTCGACCATCTGTTTCGACATCCTTGCGAAACGTTGTGATTTCAAACGGGGTTTTATCGACGATCAAGGTAATCGTGCCGTGCTCGATCCCTGTGGGCAAGGCTTTGATCCCCGCAGATTTCGCAAGTTCCATCACGGTTTCAGGATGGGCGTTGGTCGACAAGTCAAAGTCGCTAGTGGGTTCGTGTAACAGGGCGTTGCGGACGCATCCACCCACCAAATAGATCTGATGACCAGCATCTGATAGCAGGGACATCACGCGGATTAGTGCGGGATTATTCAACCAATCAGCCTGTATCTTCATGACGGATCATCCGCATATGTTGAAAGCATTTTGAGAATGCGTGCCGTGGCGCCCCAGATGAAGTAAGGGCCGTAAGGTGCCGTGAAATAACGGCGCATCTGACCCTGCCAAATCCTTCCCTGCACCTGATAAGACGCAGCACTTAGTATGTGGGTCAGTGGTACATAGAAAATCTCGTCCACCTCGCCCTCTTCGGGCACAGGGGTAAAGTTTGCATCGACCAAACCCACAAACGGATGCATGTCAAAAGACGTGATCGTGCGGTGATTGGGCAAGGCGCCAAGAAGTGCAACTTGATCGGATGGCAATCCGATTTCTTCGTGCGCCTCGCGCAGAGCAGCGGCTTGCGGATTGACATCTGTTGCGTCCACCTTGCCACCAGGCAACGCGATTTGACCTGGGTGATGTTTCATCGTGGCGGGGCGTTTTGTCAGGATTAACTGCCAGTCTCCCTTGCAGAATTGGATAGGAAGCAAAACCGCCGCTGCCCGCATCGGTTTATCGCGTGGTGCTGGCGCAGGGTTTAGATCGAAATCAGAGGTCGCGTTGGCCGCCTGCGCGCGCTTCAATGCGCGGCGCAAAAGGTGTTCCATGTGATCAATCCCTGTCATACTGATAGGGTTTACTTTGTTTCGGCTTCAAAGCCCACAGTGGCCGGATCAAGGTCGTAATGCGCGCCGCAAAACTGGCAATCTGCGGTGACGCGTCCTTCGTCTGTGGTCATGGTTTTGATGTCTTTTGCCGAATAGATCGACAAGGCAGAGCGCACCGCATCTTCACCGCAGGTGCAGCCAAACTCCAATGGTTGCGCATCGAACACGCGCACGATTTCTTCGTGGAACAAACGGCGCAGTAAGGCTTCGGGTGTGACCAACGGGCCTGCCAATTCGGTTTCTTCTACGGTGTCTAACAACATGTTGACCCGCGTCCAGTTTTCCTCGTCTTCATCAAACAGCAGGTCGGATGCTATGACCAATCCATCGTCACCATTGCCCGCTTCGTCAGGTTTCGCCATTAAGGGCGAGGCGTCTGGAATATGCTGGATCATTACGCCGCCGCCGCGCCAATTGTTCCCCTCGTCCGCAGTAGTCGAAAGCCCCACGGTGATTTCAAAACGGGTTGGCAGTTGTTCGGACTGTGCGAAATACGTTTCTGCACAAGAACTCAACGTGCCGCCTGCCAAGGGTGTTATGCCCTGAAACGGTGTCATGTCCTCGCCTTGGTCAATCAACAGCGCAAACATGCCTTTGCCGATTTTTTCAAATGGCGTGCCTTTTGCCTCTTTTAATGCGTCTGCATCAAAGCTGGCATAGGCGCGGACATGTGCAGGTTCGCCGTCCTTGCTGGGGCCGTAATAGTCGGTTGCGATGATACGGATGGGACCATCGCCACGAATTTGCAGTGACAACTTCCAGCGCAATTTGATGGTTTGACCGATAAGAGCTGTCAGCATGGCGGCCTCGGCCACTAAGCCAGCCACCTCAAGCGGGTAATCATGCTGGAGCAATACATTGCTGAGCACTCCGTCAAGGCGCGCAATGCGCCCACGGATGTTAGAGTTATCGAGCTGGAACGGAAGGATCTGTTCACCTGTTTTGATTGTCGAATTCATCACACTCTCCTCATTTTCAATCCGCCCCATAGCGCTTTGTCGCTCAAAGCGCAAATCATAGCTGTTATGCGGATTAAAAATCGCTATCTTTTGAGGATGAGAAGATTTGGCGATAAAATCCAGCCCGATATCAGATATATTGATCGACCCGGTGCCTATGCTGTGCTGGAACGCGGTGGTCGTATTCTATTGACCCATCAGGCCCATCCGCGACCAGAGTTTCAATTGCCAGGTGGCGGGGTAGAGGCGGGTGAAACGCCGATACGTGCTCTGCACCGAGAGGTGATGGAAGAAACGGGTTGGCGGGTCGATATCCGTGCGCGATTGGGCTGTTATCAACGATACACTTTCATGGTCGAATATAACTTGTGGGCGCGCAAAATCTGTCATGTTTTTGCGTGCAGGCCGACGCGTCAAGTCAGTCAAGACCTTGAGGAACATCATGAAAACCATTGGGTAGCTGTGGATCAAGCGATGCAATTTATTTCGAACCCGGGCGATCAAACCTTTTTGCGCCAGCACCTGCGGCGTTTGGGCTGACGACGCGCGCCGACAACGTTAACCAATCAATATCACCCGAGGATTTTCGATAAGTGTTGACGATCTTTTCGATCGTGTTCGCGGATGCTTTGGACAGTTCACCTTGGGACAGAATCCCACTGACAGGCAAAGGGGATAGAGCCGGATCAAAAATACAGGTGATTGTTTCCAATGCATCGGCCTTATCGAATAAGATGTCGAACCTTGTGTTGGTTAACGGAATGCGAACGCGTTGACCTGTCTGTACGCGCATGCGGGTGCCTGGCTTAAGGGGAGTGATCTGCGTGATCGCCGTGGCATCTTGTTGATGATAGCATACGATTGTTCCCGATTTTTTTGCCACAAGTTCTGCGCGAAACGCAGATCCAATCTGGGGTCGCCCACTGGTGCGCCGCATCGAAAAAGCGCGGGTTTCCACCACTGGCGGATTGGTGTTTTCGGGATTACCGATGCGAAAATCAGGCTCGATATGCCGAGGTTTTGGGTCGGTCTTGGCTGTTGTCGGTTTGTTGAACGCATCAGGCCCCAGTTCAGACAAGTGTGTTTCTGCAGCGATTGGAAATCCACGCGCACGCTCTTTCAGGCGTTCAAATAGATCGAAATCAACCTCACCTGTTGCGATCAAGTCTTGATCAGCTTGAAACTTTGCGACGGCATTGCGGGTTTTCAAATCCAACAATCCAGTTTTTGCACCTTTATAATATCCAAGATGGATCAGATATCTTTGCACCTCTGCCATCTTGATTGGGCGCGGAGTTGTGGTGAAATCAATCTCTTTCTCGTTGGTTTTCTTTTGGTTGGTGGTGCGGATGTTCAGGCATTCCCAATAAGGAATGCCTGCATGCCGTCCCAACAATTCGATCGTGCCCAATTCTATCAAGTTGCGCACGGCTTGTCCTTGGCTTTCGACACGGTTGATCTTAACCGAAACGTCGAACCCTGTTAGTCGGACAAGACCTGACGCGCCCGCCGCGTAGCTGCGACCTGTAACCACCATGGAATTTGCGACCGACGATCCGGGGATCACACGCCGTGACGGAAACGCGACCAAATGCATGTCCACGGTTACCACGGACAATGTTTTGCCTCTGCCAAGGTCTGACGTTCTAAGCGGGCCAGATTTTATCGTTGGCGGATTTGGCGCGTTCAGCAGATCGATATCCCCTGAAACCGTGTCGTTGACCACGTTGCTGTCCAGCTGAGAGATGGAGCCGCGCACATACAGGCGCGGATCCAATGACAGCTTTTTCTTGTCGGTTTGCAATGTGGTGATTGCCAGTTGCCCTGGATCGCGCTCCAACGGTTGGTCGACGAACACATATGCCTGACTAAACCGGTTCATATGATTGATTGCGTTGACCAACATATCATCTGCACCAACGTATATTTTCTTGGTGCGGTCCGGGATGCCATTAGACGAGATTAGGATCGTCCCACGTCCTTTTTTCGCCAACATTTCATCCACGCACCGCAATGAGGTAGAGAAGGATGTGAAATTACGTGCCACTGGCGTTCGTGGCTGTGCGACCTTGGGGGCAAGGCGTGGATAGAAGTCTGCGCAGGCGGTTAAAAACGCTAGCAAAGTCAGAAAAAGGATGGCGTTGCGGAACATGGGGTATCAACGGCTTTGCACTGGGAAATAGGTAGGGTGTTACTAATCCAGATCGGTTTATATCTGGTAAACCACAACCCAACTTTAGGTCTGGCGGTATTCCATTAGAACGGCTGACACGTCATCCCCGAACATATCGCCGCTGGCATATTGTGTCAGTTCCCACAGGATATCATTCAACAACTCTTCACCATTGGATTTGCTGTGCCGCAGCAAGATATCCTCTAGTCCTTCATCATCCAACAGGTCGCCTTTCGGATTTTCGCATTCTGTTAATCCGTCCGTATACAAAAGCAATTTGTCATTAGGCCTTAGTTGTACATCAAAATTCTCGTAGACGAGCCCATTCAGCATGCCAATCGGTGGACCACCTGTGCCCAAAATCTCGACGCCTGTCTTGGGGTTGAAACGCACCGGATGTGGATGGCCCGCTTGCACCATTTGACATTCGCCGGTGGCCAGGTTGATGTCGGCATAGGCCATTGTCATGTACAACTCCGTGTCCAATTCTTGCAGCATTTGTTGGTTCAAGCATGTGGCGATCTCCGCGGGTGTGCGAATGCGGTACTGTCCATCATCGGTTTTTGCGAAGGCTAGGTTCTGTTCTTTGTTTTCGGGGCTGAAATACCCCGCCAGTCGAATTGTTAACAATGCAGACGAGACCCCGTGGCCTGATACGTCGATGGAATAGATGCCGATACGTGTTTCACTGATCTTGAAATAACCCAACAAGTCACCGCCGACATGGCCACTGGATTTGAAGATGTTGGAAATAGTCGCTTCGCCAATGGTCACGTTAGATGCCGGGATCAATGATAGTTGCAGTTTTTCAGCTTCTTTCAAATCTTTCTGAATTTCTTGATACAGATGCTCGACCTCTTGCAGCGCTGCCTCTGTCTTTGTGTGCTGCGCCTTGACCGCTTGTTCCATATTCAGAATTCGCTGACCCGCGCGTAGGCGAGAACGTAATTCGGTCGCGTTTACGGGTTTTGAAAGAAAGTCGTCTGCACCAACATCCAATCCCTGTGCGATATCCGCCTTGTCAGTTTTGGAGGTAAGCAAGATGAA
>CALDZS010000213.1 GCA_937944065.1 uncultured Amylibacter sp.
AAGCGACCGGTGGGATCAAAGAGATAAAAGTCATGTCCTTGGAAAACGTTTTTATCGAGCAATTCAAATCTCCGGCCCTCCGGATGGCTAAATATCAAACTCTCGGGTTGATTATCGGAGTTTTGCCACGATTTGCGTTAGAGGCAGTGGCATTCGGCGGCTTTATATTCTTTGTCCTGATCATGATCATTTACCGCGATGCAGGGATCGAAGATTTGCTGCCGCTTCTGGGCCTAATTGGTATGTCTGCAACCAAACTTTTTCCAGCAATCCAGCAAATGTATCGCCAATTAACTCAAATACGAATGACTGCACCTGCGTTTGAAAAGCTGCACCATAACCTGACGACACTGAATACCAATCCAAATGTCCTCACCAACATAGAACCCTTGCGGCTAAAATCCGAAATTGCCCTAGATCAAGTTGAATTCAAGTATCCATCTTCGGAAGCCGCTGTTCTAGAAACCTTTTCAATGAAAATTAGGGCCGGCAGCACCATTGGTTTCGTTGGCGGAACTGGTGCGGGTAAAACTACCGTTGTTGATTTGATACTGGGCCTATTGCGTCCAGATACTGGCAGCGTGACAGTGGATGGAGTAGAAATAGACCAAACCAATATCGCGGCATGGCAACAGAGCATTGGCTACGTACCTCAATCGATTTTTCTAACCGATGATACTCTCGCCTCGAACATTGCGTTCGGCGCGCGCAAAGACGAGATAGATATGAAGGCGGTAGAACGTGCCGCACGCGCCGCAGAACTGCACGATTTCATCAAAAGTGATCTTCCAGAAGGATACCAGACAATAGTCGGCGAACGAGGTATTCGACTGTCGGGTGGCCAACGACAACGCATAGGAATTGCGCGAGCATTGTACCGCGATCCTGATGTTTTGATTTTGGACGAGGCCACTTCGGCATTGGACAATATCACCGAACGCGCGGTGATGAAGGCGGTGCACAATCTAGGTGGTGCAAAAACAGTTATTATGATCGCCCACCGTCTAAGCACAATCAAGAACTGCGACACAATTTTCCTTCTCGAGCACGGAAAGCTTCTCGATCAAGGTAAATATGATGATCTAGCCGCCCGCAACAAAACCTTTCAAGAAATGTCGAGCGTCTAGCAGCAGAATTGATTATCCGGTTAACTCCGCCAAGGTTGGTGGGTTGGCACCAGCGCGTGATACCGTCACAGCAGCCACCTGTGCCGCAAAACTCAACGCGGCTTCGATTTGCGATGCGCTTAGATCAGCAATTCCACTTTTGGACAAGCAATCCAAATGGTGTAATTTCGCTAAAAATCCGGCATTAAAGGTATCGCCCGCACCTACCGTATCGACCACTGTCACCTTTGGCACCGATACATTGATCTCAGACATGTTCTGAGCATAGGCAGACGCACCCTCGCCGCCTTTGGTGACGATAACCAGCTTTGCACCCATATGATGTAAGGCACGCACTTTGGCCGCCTCATCTTCACCATTCGGAATTATCCAATCTAGATCTTCATCAGATACTTTTACAATGTCAGAAACGCTAATCATCCGCGACAACCGATCGCGATATCCGGTTTCGTCTGTAATAAAGCTTGGTCGAATATTTGGGTCAATCATCATCGCACGCGACGACGCTTCGCGTAGACACAATGCTGCATAACTGTCTGCGGCGGGTTCTGCGCACAGACTGATACCACCAAAATACAACGTTGAAACTGAGCTAGGTATTTCTGGCAAGTCCGCAGGATCAATCATTCTACCAGCTGAATTTTCATCATAGAAAGTATAGTCAGCATGACCGTCTGTCAGACGCACAAACGCCATCGTGGTCGGTCGATCAGAACGGATCAGCAGATCACTGGCAACCCCTGATCCGTGCAAGCCATCAACCAGCTGTGCGCCAAACAGATCAGTAGACACACCGGACAACAGCCCCACGGGCACCTCTAAGCGCCCCAAGGCGATGGAGGTGTTGAATATCGCACCGCCAGGCAAAGGGGAAAACGCTGCCCCCCCATCGGTACTGGTTACAGGGATCATATCTATAAGAGCTTCGCCGCAACATAGGATCATTTCGATCAATCCTTCAATGCTATCTAGGTGGCGATGCGCAACCCAGTCTCTAGGTTAAAGAAATGCGCCAATGTTGGGTCAACCTTGAACGACAAGGTCGTTCCTTTTTTATCTGTCGGTGCCTTGTCCATCTTGGCGATAAATTCTGTGCCTTGATCAGTTGTCAAATGAACCAACGCATACTCGCCTAGGTTTTCGACCAATTCCAAGTTGCCTTTGATAATCGCATCTTTAGCAGCGCATGGAATGAAATGCTCTGGGCGAATGCCCAATTGCAAGCCAGCGTCCAATTTTTGCGGTAACTTCTTTTGCGCCGTGGATGAAACATCAGCCGCACCGAAAAAGTTCATTTTTGGGCTACCGATAAATTGCGCAACAAATGCGTTTGCAGGGCGCTCATACAGGTCGATCGGTGATCCAACTTGTTCAATAATACCATCACGTAAGACAACGATTTTGTCGGCCAATGTCATCGCTTCGACCTGGTCGTGGGTCACATAAATCATCGTCGTTGCGAGACGTTCGTGTAAACGCGCAATTTCAAGACGTGTTTGCACGCGCAATGCAGCATCCAGATTAGACAGAGGTTCATCAAATAAGAATACGTCAGGATCGCGCACAATCGCACGACCGATTGCAACGCGTTGGCGCTGTCCGCCCGATAAGTTGCGCGGGCTACGATCCAGATAATCTGTGATTTGCAGAATTTCCGCAGCATTTGACACGCGACGTTCTATTTCAGCTGGATC
>CALDZS010000214.1 GCA_937944065.1 uncultured Amylibacter sp.
TTGACGTTAAGCTATGCGCCAGCAAAACGCATCAGCGGTGTCAGCGCCACATTTTCAGCCTCGGTGGGCTGGCGACAAGACAAAAACGTAAACAGTTTCACCCAAACCCGCCGCAAAGATCACAGTTTAAACCTGCGTGGGACATTCACTGCAAATAACGTCAGTTTTTACGGCTTTTCCCCTGTGGCAATTGTCGAAGCAAGCAAAACCAACTCGAACAACCCACTGTATAAAAGCAAAGCGTTGAAGATGCGGATGAATTTTGTGACATCTTTCTAGGTACACAACCGCCCAGCACATCTTTATTTGTTGGCAAACGATACCAACCCATGCCAACTTTATAAGATGGGTAATATCTATCGTTTCATCCTTGTTATGATTGGCACACTGTATTCGAGCCATGCACATGCCGCGTGCAGACAAGCGTTGGTGTTAGCAATCGATATATCTGGCTCTGTTAGCGAATTTGAGAATGCGCAACAATTCAGCGGGTTGGCTGGTGCCCTACTCAGCCCGAATGTGCGCCAGATTTTGTTGTCTGACCCAAACAATCCCGTCGCGATCACCGTGTTCGCATGGAGCTCGTTCAATCATCAGACAAGTGTTCACCCATGGACCGAAATACGCAGTATTGGTGATTTACTGGCGATGACCAACGCCATCCGAGGGTTTAGAAAAGATCGCGTATCTTTGCGCACGGCCATCGGATCAGCCGTGCAATTCGCGGGTGACCTATTGGATCAAAAGAAACAGTGCGCGGAACTAACTATCGATGTGTCAGGCGATGGGACCAACAATGCGGGGCCGCTGCCAAAAACGATCTACGCCGCACCTCGATTTAACAATATTACGGTCAACGCGCTGGTCGTGTCAGAAAACCAGACAATTGGTGAAGAAGGCTTGTCTGCGCAACAAGAGCTGCGGCGCTATTATCAGCACAATGTTATATGGGGACCTTCCGCGTTCGCGATGGTGGCTGAAGGTTACGCTGACTATGCCCGTGCTATGGAAGAAAAACTGATAAGAGAGCTTTCTGGAATGAATTTAAGTTATTCGGCACCGCCAACAGCAATAAGGGTCGGTCAATTCGTAAAAATTGACTAGGCAAGCGCGCGCATGGTCTTTCCTTTTGCCCTGAAGGCACCTATATATATATTGTTCCTTCGGGGACTATGGTAATAAACGCGCATGTAATAAGCGGATCGGACCCGGGGGCGGTACCCGGCGACTCCACCAAATATATCGTTCATTTGACGGTTGGTATGGGGTCGAAATAGGATCGACGGACGTCTAAAGATGTTAGCTTTTGCCCGGTGCGGTGTCGCTGTTATCGACCCACAAAAGCTAGTTGCAAATGACAACAAAGCACCGATGGCTCTAGCTGCGTAAGCAGTTCGAAAAGTTGGAAAACTTAGCCTTGGGCCTGCTGGCCTAAGCGGGGTTCGGAGGTACCTGGCAACAGAAACCTCCACTTAATCCAAAAAATCATTGTTTTTCACCAACATTTGCAAGCGATCGGAATTGCGCGTGTAATAGTTAAATCAGCTCCATTAACGCGGCGTCAAAAGCGCCTAAGCGCATACTAATTCCTCTCTGCTGTCTAAATTGAGCCACAATTGATTGCCACCTTGCAGTTAACGAATACACAAGTGGAGAGATTATATGTTAGTTGGAATTCTGATTATTGGTGCCGCTTTAGGTTTTATTAGCAGTTTGATAATGTCTTTGACGGGTGCCAGCCTAGCCACTGTATTCGCGACTTACGTGCTTGTTGGGTCTTTCAGCACATTGTGCCTGATGATACTAGCAACCAGAAAAACGCAACCTCGTGTCAACGCAAAAGCACAAGAATTGGTTACTCAAAGCGTTTAATCAATAATCTAATCAACAAATGAAATCTGGCCCCACGAATGGAGCCAGCTAAAGTTTTGTATGAATCCAGGTTTATTTGTCAGCTTCTAGCAGGCCAGACTTGAACAAAACACCTGCGGCGGCGGCACCAATCATTGGCCCCACTATAAAAATCCACAACTGTGAAAGTGCGGCACCACCTTGGAACAAGGCTGGTCCAATTGATCGTGCTGGATTCACCGATGTGTTTGTGATCGGAATACCAACCAAATGGATGGCAACCAACATCAAACCGATGGCAAGACCCGCGATTTGTGCAGGCGCGCCGGCCTGAGTGGCCCCCAAAATCACAACTAGGAATAAGAATGTAGCGATAATTTCGAACAACAAACCACCAAAGACATTGTAGCCGTCCATGATGTGGTTCCCAGCAAAGTTACCGTCAGTTCCGCCATTTGCGATGATTGACAAGCAAAGCGTAGCGACAATGGCACCGGCCACTTGTGCGACCCAGTATTGGAACATGTCCTGCAAAGTCATGCGACCGGCCATAAACACACCCAAAGATACTGCTGGGTTTATGTGACAGCCCGAAATTGGGCCGATACCATATGCCATACCGATCAAGGCCAGACCAAAGGCAAATGATACCCCTGCCCAACCGATGACCGACCCCGCGAAAATCGCAGCACCACACGCAATAAACACCAGCGTAAATGTTCCGACAAATTCTGCTATTGGTTTTTTCATAGTTTAAGTCCCCTATTGTTTGAACTCTTCACGTAATCGTGAACATAGTTAATTCAAGCGCATGTTTTTAAATTAGATGACCGATTGAGCTTTATTCCAAGCAGTGAATTGCTATTCTGCAAAAAAAAGGTAGCGCCGCCATGACAGATACAATCGATTATAATCACTTGATGCACACAGCAATGCGTGGGCTTATGTCAGAGCTTTTGGGCAATGTTGGGAAAACAGGGTTACCCGGCGACCACCATTTCTTTATTACGTTCGAGACGCAGGCAGAAGGCGTTGAACTGTCGGATTGGTTGCGAGAAAAATATGCAGATGAAATGACCATTGTCATTCAGAATTGGTTTGAAGATCTGACAGTAAGTGACACAGGGTTTTCGATCACCTTGAATTTTGGCGACGCGCCGGAAC
>CALDZS010000215.1 GCA_937944065.1 uncultured Amylibacter sp.
GTCAGCAGAGGAGAACCCCGCAAGTTTCCATTGATGAAACTGGTTGTTTTGGCTTGCCTCGTCTATGTGGGTTATCAATGGTTAGAAGAGAACCAATTGGCCAACGCTGACTATAAAAAGGCCGAGATACGCATCGCGAAAGCCATGACGGATGGTCGTACTGTATTAGAATTAAAAGGACTGACGCACCTTAAGGCTTTACCAAAATCGATCCGCAAGTTTGAAAAGCTGGAGTGGCTGAATGTCAGTAACACTAAACTGTATTCGATTGCAGAGTTGGCGGATCTGCAGCAGTTGAAATATGTCGCGCTCGACAATACCCGTGTGGCCGATCTTGCGCCACTCGCGAACAGCTCTGACCTTAACGAAATCTCGGTCGTTGACAGTTGGGTGTTCGATCTGGAACCTCTGACTGGGCTTCGTCGACTGAAGCGTATGCAGATCAATCAAACAGAATTGCGCTCGCTGGAACCTGCGACACGGATCGTGGCATTGGATTGGTTGAACCTGCATCGCAGCTACGCGCATGACGGCTCTCAACGCTATTATAAATCACTGCTAGTAAATGGTGTCGAAGTATTTAATGGAACAGCTTATCAACAGAATTATATCCCCGGTGGATTGTACAAAGCGAAGATACAATGGCAGCGTATGAAAGAGCGGTTCGACTTTTTGTTCTAAGCAAGCTGGGTAAACACTCGCGCTATGATCAACGCTGCGCTAAGAAGTTGCCATGACACAAATTGATTCACTGTTCGTGACCCGCCTGTACCGCGCCGACCGCTCTGAACTCGGCCCCAAGATTGACGGGGCAGAGTTGGAGAATACCTGTCTGTCTATCGCCGACGATGACGAAGCAGGGCAGGAATGGTGCGAAGAGAATGATTTTCCTGGCTACACCAGTTACGCATCTTTGGATGATCTGCCATGGCGTTTTCCGATCTTTGCCGACTTGGTCAAAGCACTGGATGCGCATGTGGCTGCCTTTGCCGAGGATCTACAATTCGATCTGGATGGTAAAGAGCTGAAACTCGATAGCCTGTGGATCAATATCCTACCGCAAGGTGGTATTCATACAGGCCACATTCATCCGCACAGTGTGATCAGTGGCACGACCTATGTCGCGATGCCGGAAGGGGCAAGCGCGATCAAATTTGAAGACCCACGTCTGCCAATGATGATGGCCGCACCGCCACGCAAAAAAGACGCACGCGCGGAATTACAAAGCTTTACCTATGTCGCTCCGTCAGCGGGCGAGGTTTTATTATGGGAAAGCTTTCTGCGCCATGAAGTGCCAATGAATATGGCCGAGGAAGAGCGAATTTCCGTTAGCTTCAACTACGCCTGGGGATAATCCACAGATTATTGCGGGGTTAAATACCCGTAAATCTGATCTTTCAGCAGCATGCGGTTTTTGCGCATAGTGACCAAGTGCGCGTCCGATGTCGGCTCTACATTGGTTTCGGCACGATGAATGTCGCGGTTAATCGAATGGTAATCGTCGACTAAGCGGGCAAAATGCGTATCGCTTTGCCGCAGATCACTAATCTTTTCTACATGTTCTGGAAAATCTTCAGCCAATTCGTGTGGTGTGTGAGACATGGATTATTCTTTCTACTTTTTGCGCGTTTTGGGGTGGAGTGATGATGCCAGAATGTGATCCGCCGCATGGACAACAGAATCAGCCTGTAGAACAATTTTCGGATCGGGTGGTGTGGCAACTGTTTTGTCTTTGTCTGGATAGTTCAGCGAAGACAAGAAATGCTTCATACAGTTGATACGCGCACGCTTCTTATCGTTTGATCTGATCACAGTCCAAGGCGCATCTGCGGTGTCTGTGTAAAAGAACATCGCCTCTTTCGCCTCGGTATAGTCTTCCCACTTGTCTAGGCTGGCGCGGTCGATTGGGGATAATTTCCATTGTTTCAACGGATCGTTTTCGCGCGAGGCAAAGCGGCGACGTTGTTCATCGCGGGTGACCGAGAACCAATATTTGAATAAGTGAATGCCACTGCGTGTCAGCATCCGTTCAAATTCGGGCGTCTGGCGCATAAATTCTAGGTATTCATTGGGTGCGCAAAAATCCATCACCCGTTCCACGCCTGCGCGGTTATACCAAGATCGGTCGTAAAGGACGATTTCACCGGCCGTGGGCAGGTGTTTGACATAGCGTTGGAAAAACCATTGTCCGCGTTCTTCGTCAGTGGGTTTGTTGAGTGCGACGACGCGCGCTTGGCGGGGGTTCAAATGTTCCATGAACCGCTTGATTGTTCCGCCTTTACCAGCAGCATCGCGGCCTTCGAACAGCATGACGCATTTTTGATTGGTCTCTTGGATCCAATGTTGTGCCTTTAACAGTTCCACCTGCAGGGCCGCTTTTTCAGCTTCGTAGTCTTTGCGGCTAAGTTTTTCCGCATACGGATATTCGCCACTTTCAAACCCAGATATTTCTGCGGTTCGAACCTTTGCGACACTGGTTCCAACATTTTGCTCTGATAGCTTTGACACACCACTCATCGGCACCTCCCTTAACTCACACTCGAAATTCTCATGTCAGAGGGGGGGAGTCATTGATATGGATCAAGTAGGATTGAAGGGATGTGGCAAAGGCTGTGTTTTGCAGCGTTAGACGTGGATTTGGAAGCGTTTCAACGATAGCAACCTTAGTTGGCGAACCTGCTCCATAATATCGCATGTGTATTCGTTGCGGTTCTGTGGCTTTTAGAAGAAAAGCTCGATATGTCAGACATGTTCTAGAAAACAATCAGTCTCTCCGTGGATTTGGCCTTACTTCCCGCAAGTGAAGGACGCTTTGCGCCCACCACGAGGCTCTGCTGCAGCGTTTCAGCTGGAATGTTGAATGCCCCGCCATTGCCCCTTGCTATATGGCCCGAACCCCCCTAAAGAAGCCTTTCAGAACTGACTCCATCGGGAATCAGGGTGACCAACGTGCGATACTGCACCACGGGCTCTCCGATGATGTTGAAAGGAAAATGGCATGAAAGCCGCAGAACTACGTGATAAAACACCTGACCAGCTGCAAGCAGACTTGGTCGCATTGAAGAAAGAGCAGTTTAACTTGCGCTTTCAACAAGCCACTGGCCAACTTGAAGGCACTGCTCGTATGAAGTCAGCCCGCCGCGAGGCCGCCCGTGTAAAAACTATTTTGAACGAAAAAGCAGCAGCTGCTGCTGACAAGGAGGCCTAGACCATGCCAAAGCGTATTCTAACAGGCACGGTCACTGGTGACCAAAACGAACAAACGGTAACAGTTTCTGTTGTCCGTCGCTTCCAGCACCCAGTAATGAAAAAGACTATTCGTAAGTCTAAGAAATACCGTGCGCATGACGAAGCAAACACATTCAAAATCGGTGATCAAGTTCGCATTGAAGAATGCAAACCGATTTCGAAAACCAAACGTTGGATGGTTCTAGGCGAAGCCTAAACCACCAATTAACGAAACCCTGGGGCGGTGATTATTCCGTCCCCAAAGGTCGAAAGGCAAAACAATGATCCAGATGCAAACAAATCTAGATGTTGCTGACAATAGCGGCGCTCGCCGTGTTCAGTGTATCAAGGTTTTAGGCGGCTCTAAACGGAAGTATGCTTCTGTTGGTGACGTCATTGTCGTTTCTGTGAAAGAAGCCATTCCACGCGGTCGCGTGAAAAAAGGTGACGTTCGCAAAGCGGTAGTTGTACGTACAGCTAAAGAAGTTCGTCGTGATGACGGCACAGCAATTCGTTTCGACGGAAATGCTGCAGTAATTTTGAACAACGCCAACGAGCCTATGGGCACACGTATTTTTGGGCCAGTTGTTCGCGAATTGCGCGCAAAGAACTTTATGAAAATCATCTCTTTAGCACCGGAGGTTCTATAACATGGGCGCTAAATTGAAAAAAGGTGACAAGGTCATCGTGTTAACTGGCAAGGATAAGGGCAAAGAAGGCGAAATCGCTTCTGTGAACACATCCACTGGTAAATGCATCGTTGGTGGCGTGAACCAAGCTGTTCGCCACACCAAACAATCACAAAACGCTGCTGGCGGCCGTGTCCCAGTTGATATGCCGATCCAATTGTCTAACCTTGCTTTGGTTGATCCAAAAGAAGGTGGCCCGACACGCGTTGGTTTCCGCATGGAAGGCGACAAGAAAGTTCGTTTTGCTAAAAAATCAGGAGCATTGATCGATGGCTGATTATACTCCACGTCTGAAGTCTCAGTATAAAGATGTTGCACGTGCGGCATTGAAAGAAGAGCATTCATACAAGAACGACATGATGATCCCAAAGCTGGATAAAATCGTGTTGAACATGGGTGTTGGCGAGACTGTTAACGACTCTAAGAAAATCCGTTCTGCTGTGGCTGACATGTCAGCGATTGCTGGTCAAAAGGCCATCATCACAAACGCTAAGAAATCAATCGCTGGTTTCCGTGTTCGTGAAGATATGGCTCTGGGGTGCAAAGTAACATTGCGCGGCGACCAAATGTACGAATTTTTGGACCGTCTTGTAACCGTTGCAATGCCTCGTATCCGTGACTTCCGCGGAATTTCTGGCAAAAGCTTTGACGGTAATGGCAACTATGCCATGGGTCTTAAAGAGCATATCGTGTTCCCTGAAATCGACTTTGATAAAGTTGATGAAATGTGGGGAATGGACATCATCATCTGCACCACCGCGAAAACAGATGCAGAAGCGAAAAGCCTATTGAAGCAATTCAATATGCCTTTCAACAACTGATCGCGGAAGGAGAGACATAATGGCTAAAGCTGCAATGGTTCAACGTCAGGTCAAGCGCGAAGCGCTGGTCAAAAAGTACGCAACAAAACGTGCTGCGTTGAAAGAAATCATCAACAACAAAGACCTTCCAGTAGAAGAGCGTTTCAAAGCCAGCCTTAAATTGGCTGAACTACCGCGCAATTCATCTGCAACACGTCTTCACAATCGTTGTGCAATCACAGGTCGTCCAAAGGCCTATTATCGGAAATTGAAAATGTCACGTATCGCGTTGCGCCAATTGGCGTCTGACGGTCAGATTCCTGGCATGGTCAAGTCGAGCTGGTAAGGGAGAGATATTATGAACGATCCTATCGGTGATATGTTGACACGCATCCGCAACGCTCAGTTGCGCGGCAAATCAACTGTGAAAACCCCCGCCTCGAAACTACGTGGTCGTGTGCTAGATGTCCTTGCGGACGAAGGCTACATCCGTGGTTATGACAATGCGACATCAACAGAAGGCCACCCAGAGTTGGAAATTTCTTTGAAATATTTCGATGGTGCCCCTGTGATCAAAGAACTGAAACGCGTTTCGACCCCAGGTCGTCGGGTTTATTCAGGCAGCCAAGATTTGCCAACAGTTCGCCAAGGTCTTGGTGTAGCAATCGTATCGACGCCAAAAGGCGTGATGTCAGATGCAAACGCACGCGCAGCCAATGTTGGCGGCGAAGTGCTTTGCACAATCTTCTAAGGGGGAAAAGATGTCTCGTATTGGTAAAAAACCTGTTCAACTGCCCAGCGGTGTAACTGCTACAGTTTCAGGACAAAAAGTCGAAATTAAAGGCCCCAAAGGCACTCGTTCGTTTACGGGTACTGATGATGTGACAATCACTCTAGAGGAAAACGCAGTGCAAGTCATGCCACGCGGATCTTCAAAGCGTGCGCGTCAACAATGGGGCATGTCACGCACTCAGGTTGCCAATTTGGTGACAGGTGTAACTGACGGCTTTAAGAAAGAATTGGAAATTAACGGTGTTGGGTATCGTGCGGCGATGGAGGGTAACAAACTGAAACTTGCCCTTGGTCTGTCACATGACGTTCTATACGCCATTCCAGAAGGTGTGACCGTAACTGCACCGAAACCAACTGAAATCATCGTCGAAGGTATTGATCAACAATTGGTCGGCCAAGTTGCCGCCAACATCCGTCAATTCCGCAAGCCAGAGCCGTACAAAGGCAAAGGTATCAAATACAAAGACGAATATATCTTCCGCAAGGAAGGTAAGACCAAGTAAAGGTAGCAAATCATGGCACAAACAAGAAGAACATTGTTCCTCAAGCGTCGTATGCGCAACCGGAACAAGATCAAAAAATTGGCCGGTGGCCGCGCGCGTCTTAGCGTTCATCGTTCATCAAAGAACATTTCTGTTCAATTGATCGATGATGCTAACGGTGTAACGTTGGCATCAGCATCTACCCTTGAAAAAGGTTTGGGTGTTATTGGCAAAAACAACAAAGAAGCATCTGCAAAAGTGGGTTCTGCAATTGCAGAGCGCGCGAAAAAAGCAGGCGTTGAAGTGTGTTATTTCGATCGTGGCGGTTTCATCTTCCACGGTAAAGTAAAAGCACTTGCTGATGCAGCCCGCGAAGGCGGTCTGAAATTCTAAAACTGCAGATGGGCGCCGTTCTGGCGCCTATCTCGATGATCCAGGCATGTATTTTTCTATAGAAAATGTGCAGCACTAGGGTTGATATAACGGGGCATGCCCCAACAATTCGAAAGGCCACTACATATGGCAAGAGATGACAATCGTCGGGGTGGTCGCGATCGCGATGAAACTCCAGAATTCCAGGATCGCTTAGTCGCGATTAACCGCGTATCAAAAACCGTAAAAGGTGGTAAGCGTTTTGGTTTTGCAGCACTTGTTGTTGTTGGTGACCAAAAGGGCCGCGTGGGCTTCGGCAAAGGTAAAGCGAAAGAGGTTCCAGAAGCCATTCGCAAAGCTACCGAGCAAGCCAAACGTCAAATGATCCGCGTGCCGTTGCGCGAAGGTCGTACATTGCACCACGATGTAAAAGGTCGCCATGGTGCGGGTAAAGTGGTGATGCGTACAGCCCCACAAGGTACCGGTATTATTGCTGGTGGTCCGATGCGTGCTGTGTTCGAAATGTTGGGTGTTCAGGACGTTGTGTCTAAATCCATCGGTTCAGCAAACCCATATAACATGATCCGTGCGACTATGGACGG
>CALDZS010000216.1 GCA_937944065.1 uncultured Amylibacter sp.
GCAACTTTAATGGGCAACGCTGACGCGGCAAAATCCACCGTGACCAAATTGCCGAAACTGTTAGGAGCCGCCCGCAAAGACTGCCCACACGGCTGCGACAAAGCCTTGGAATATGCTGTTCTAACAGCCCCAGATGCGCGCGATCCAGCCATGGTGAAAAAACTAAACGCCGTCGCAGGACGGGTCCTATAACCCTTATGATCAAGCAGCTCGCGATAGGTTTGGTGGTAATGCTGTCGCTTTTGGCATGTTCTGAGCGCGGCAAATTCGTATTCATGCCAGACGGGGTCAAGCCGGCCAAAGTCGAAAAAATATTCGTTGCAACTACACGGCAAAAATCAAAAGAAGATTACGCCCATGGCGAGTTGCGCACGTCAGAGCTGGGCCTGCTGCGCTATGATGTTTCAATTCCACAAGCGCACCAATTGGGCCAAATCGAATGGTCCAAGGCGCGCCCAAATCCTGTTACCGATTTCTTGATTGCCGATGCCCGCACGTATGCAAGCCCAGCACAATTTCAATCAGCATTAAAGCAAGACATGAAACAGCGCGCCCGCCCCAAAGATGCGATTGTTTTCATTCACGGATACAATACCAATCACGCCGAAGCAGTCTACCGTCTTGCACAAGTCTCTACTGATATGGATATCCCTAGCACGCGTGTTTTGTATTCGTGGCCAGCGGCCGAAAGCACCATCGAGTACCTGCATGATCGTGACAGTGTTTTGTTTGCGCGCGACGCGCTTGAAGGTTTGCTGCATCAACTTGCGGATGCTGGTGCACAAAACATCACTTTAGTTGCCCACTCTGTTGGGTCAGTTTTGCTGATGGAAACCTTGCGCCAAATGTCGTTGCGACGCGACGCTCGCATTTTCGATCGCACCCAAGCCGTGATTTTAATCTCGCCTGACATCGATCAAACTGTCTTTGAAATCCAATTGCAGTCCCTTTCAAAGATCCCGAAACCCTTTGTGGTATTTGGGGGTCAGAAGGATGTCGCACTCAAAGTATCAAGCCTTTTGACAGGCGCGCGAAATCGATTGGGTCAAATTACTGACACCGACCGATTGGCAAAACAATATGGCTTGTATTTCATCGATACCACCAACTTTAACGACGATGATGGAGACTTTTTAAACCACGGCACTGCCTTCACATCACCCAGTATCATCGATCTGTTGCGCGGCCTGCCTGCCGCGATAGAGTTAACAGAAAAGAACGGTGGAAATCCAGAAACGGTCTTTGATCGTATATTCCAGACAAAGTAAGGACTGACATGACCAAAAACCTGACCGATTACATTCGTACTATTCCAGATTTCCCCCACGAGGGAATTATGTTTCGCGATGTGACGACGCTGTTCAACGACCCCGTTGGATTGCGCATGTGCGTCGATCAAATGGCCGATGCGTTATCAGATTACAAGTTCAACAAGGTCGCCGGACTAGAGGCACGCGGGTTTATGATCGGTGCTGCACTTGCCTACAAAATGGGGCTTGGTTTTACCATGATCCGTAAGGCTGGCAAGCTGCCCGGTAAAACGATTAGCCAAGCGTATGATTTGGAATACGGCAAAGCCGAGATAGAAATGCATGATGACGCGCTTGATGCGGGTGAAAAAGTGTTGCTATTTGATGATCTGATCGCCACAGGCGGCACCGCAGAGGCCGGCATCAAGCTGATTGAAAGATTGGGTGCGCAGGTCACTATGGCAGCGTTTGTCATTGATTTGCCTGCCCTTGGAGGGCGCGAAAAAATTCAAAAACTGGGCGTTCCAACACATGTGTTATGTGAATTTGACGGGCATTAAGATCGGTTGCTTAAGGTTTCCGAAAGGGAATCAAGTTATCCCTTCGATCGTTCCCAAAAAGAACTGCTGCTTGTTACGTATTCGCCCCGCTGTCCCCTCAGCGGGGCGTTTTCTATTTCGACAGAACGGCACCCGGGTTCATGATATTTTTGGGGTCAAACGCTGCTTTGATCGCACGCATTGCCGCCAGCTTGGCTGGATCACCGTATTTCTCCAGATCAGCCACTTTGAGCCGCCCGATACCATGTTCCGCCGAAATCGATCCGTCAAATTTGTCGACTTGATCATAAATACACGTTTGTAAATCACTGACCAATGTCTGGTATTCTGCGCGGTTTCGACCGGCGCTTGGATACAGATTATAATGCAAATTCCCATCGCCTACATGACCAAAACAATTGATACGAAGGTCACATATTTGTGCAAGCATGTCAGGTGTCTGTTCGATAAACCGAGGGATTTCCGAAATCGGGATCGAGATGTCATGGCTTGAGATTGATCCAATCCGACGGTTCGCTTCTGGAATGTTTTCGCGCACGTCCCAAAAAGATGCGCGTTGTGCATCCGACTGCGCAATCAACGCATCCAAAACCAATCCTTGATCCGTGGCTAGCGCAAGGCTGTCCGTCAAACGCACTTCAATTTCGCCTCCCTGCCCGCTGGAAATCTCTAATAGAACTGACCATTCGGGAACTGTGTCGAAGGGCGATCGCACATCAGGCATTGTTTCTGCCAGAAAATGAAATCCTTGCTTATTCATCAGCTCGAACGCGGATACCAACCCGCCAAGGCGATCCTGCATCAGTGCCAACAGGCTGACAGCATCGGCAGGTGATGGCACTGCAATCAATGCCGTCGCAACCTCTTTTGGACGAGGGAAAAGTTTCAACGCTGCTGCAGTAATAATTCCCAATGTGCCTTCTGATCCGATCAATAGATTGCGAAGGTCATATCCCGTATTGTCTTTGCGCAATCGTTGCAGCCCGTGATGAATTGATCCGTCGGGCATCACAGCCTCTACTCCTAGGCACAAATCACGCGCGTTGCCATATCGCAGCACCTGCACCCCACCCGCATTGGTCGCAAGGTTACCACCAATCCGGCACGATCCTTCGGATGCTAATGACAATGGGAACAACCGATCAGCATCCTTCGCATAGGATTGCACATCGGCAAGGATCGCGCCCGCTTCGACAATCATCACGTTTTCCGTCGGATAAATCGCGCGCATCTTTGTCATGCGATCAACACCAAGAATAATCGCGCGCCCATCAACCTTGGTCTGCCCGCCAACCAAACCAGTGCCACCTGCATAGGGGATGATTGCGATCTCATGATCAGCGCAAAACCTTACCACAGCAGCGGTCTGTTCGGTCGAGTGTGGGCGTACCAGTGGCAATTCTGGTGAAGTATAGCGCCCTCTTGGTTCTTCGCGGTATGATGCGCCGGCCAATTCAACCAATTCATCGCCGAATTTGTCGTGCAACAGGGTGAATAGATCGCGTGTCATTTCTCAGCCCGCATCCGTCCGACCCAATCGGTCGTGACGCAAGCTGGCATACAGTACATGGGTGCGCCAACGGCCGTTTATCTGCAGATAGCTTTGCGCGACGCCTTCGTATTTGAAACCAGATTTTTCCAATACACCGCGCGAGGGCGTGTTTTCCGGCAAGGTCGCCGCCTCTATTCGTGACAAGTCCAACTTGGCGAAGGCGTAGTTCACACATGCTTTCACCGCTTCAGACATATAACCTTTGCGCGCAAATTCTTGTCCGACCCAGTAACCCAATGTTGCTGCTTGCGATGGTCCGCGACGAATATTATCCAACGTTATGGCGCCGACTAACGCTTGATCTTGTTTGCGCACAATAAACAAAGGCAAACCGTCGCCCGCATCAAAGGTTTTGCGCGCCCAATAAATCCGGTTTTGGAATGCGCGCTTGGAAAAGTGGTTGCTTGCCCAATCGGGTTCCCATTGGCGTAAAAATTCAGCGCTGTCTTGGCGCAAATGCACCCAAGGATGATGGTCTGCCATTTCAGGCAAGCGCAAATATATCCGTTCCGCTTCGATCCGAATTTTCTTGGTGCGCAAGAACATCCGCTATGCCGCCAAACGTTTTGCCAACTGATCAATGCTTGGTGTTTGATCAATCGGACCATAAAGCGCCATGGCAGGGCTTTTACCCACACAAAGGGCAGCCGCAAAATCGCGAACGCCTTTAACATCCACGCGGTCGAGTTTCGTAACAACCTCTGTCAAACTAGGTACTTTGCCCCAAATCGTAACCATACGCGCATTGCGTTCACACCGTGACGACGGGCTTTCAAGACCCATCAGCATACTGGCCTTCATCTGCGTGCGTGCGCGCATCACCTCGACCTCGGTCATGGTATCCGCACTGCGTTTCAGCTCATCTATCGTCAGATTGGCTAGATCAGCGACATCATCACCGCTGGTACCAGCATAGATGGTGATTAACCCTGTGTCAGAGAAACCGCCAGCGGATGAGTATATCGAATAACAAAGCCCTCGTTTCTCGCGCGCCTCTTGGAACAGCCGCGAAGACATACCGCCGCCAAAGGCGCTGGAAAATATTTGCGCGGTATAGATATCGTCGTGTTTATACCCCACACTATCGATGGCCATGGCGAAATGTGCTTGCTCTAAATCCTTGCTGACCCGATGCTCGCCGCTGGCGAAGACGGCCAGTTGCAATGGGTCGGTCGGGCGTTTTTCCAGATGCCCAAATGCATCTTCCGCCAATTTCACCAAGACATCATGATCAACTTCGCCCGCCGCAGACAGAACCATTTGATCTGGTCCGTAATGCTCTGCGATAAAATTTTGCAAATCTTCACGTGTGAAACTGCGCACCCGTTCAGCAGGGCCCAGAATGGTTCGTCCGATGGGCTGGTTTGGAAAAGATACGTCTTGCAGCCAATCGAACACAACATCATCAGGCGTATCCAAAGATTGTCCAATCTCTGACAAAATAACACCGCGTTCCAATTCGACCTCTTTTGGATCAAAGACGGAATTCAAGACAATGTCTGAAATAACATCGAACGCCAAAGGCACATCTGCACCTAAAACCCGAGCGTAATAGGCTGTTGTTTCGCGACTAGTGTAGGCGTTTAGATAGCCGCCTACATCCTCTATCGCTTCGGCGACCTCTAGGGCTGTCCGTTTCGCCGTACCTTTGAACGCCATGTGTTCCAAAAAGTGCGCGATACCGTTTTGTTCCAACCGCTCGTTACGTCCGCCTGCGTCAACCCAAACCCCGATTGAGGCAGAGGCAAGACCCGGCATGGTCTCGGTCACGATGCGAAAGCCGTTGGGCAATTCCGTAATTTGTAGGTTCTCGCTCATGTAAGAACTCTTTCTTTGATCAGGTCAGTCACCGCGGTCAGATCACCCGCGACACGTGTAAAACGTTCGTCACGTTCAAACAAATCGGCCATGCGCGCCGGCAGCTCTGGATGAATACCTGTGGCGGCTTTTACGGCGGCAGGAAATTTGGCAGGGTGGGCCGTGGCCAGTGTTATCATTGGCGTGTCTTCGTTTAAGAACTGTTCTGCGACTTTCACACCAACTGCCGTGTGCGGACATAGGACTTCACCCGTTCGCGCGGCATATGATTTGATGGTCGCACTCGTCTCTTCTTCTGAACAACGGCCGCTGTCAAATTCCTCACGCAACTGGGTCAACGCGCCTTGGGATAACGTAAAACTACCATCGGTTTTCAAGGCTTCGAACAATTGATTAACCGCAGCGCCTTCGCGATCGTACAGATCGAAAACCAAGCGTTCAAAATTTGAGCTGACCTGGATATCCATCGAAGGACTGATCGAAGGGGTAACACCCGTTTTCGAATGATCACCAGTGGCAAGAGTTCGGTGCAAAATATCGTTTTGGTTGGTCGCAATGATCAAACGGTCAATCGGTAGGCCAATCCGCTTGGCTACATAGGCCGCAAAGATGTCGCCGAAATTGCCTGTCGGTACAGTGAACGAGACCTTGCGTGTTGGCGCACCCAACGCCACCGCAGATGTAAAATAATATACAACCTGCGCCAATACGCGCGCCCAGTTGATAGAATTGACACCCGCCAATTTCACGCCATCACGGAAATCGAAATCGTTGAACATGTCCTTTAGCAACCCCTGACATGTGTCAAAGTCACCGTCCACAGCCAACGCGTGAACATTGGATTCTGACGGTGTTGTCATTTGACGACGCTGCACATCGGACACGCGCCCGTGGGGGTACATGATGAACAGGTTCACAGCGTCCAGACCTTTGAAAGCCTCCATCGCGGCAGAGCCCGTGTCGCCTGATGTGGCCCCAACAATGGTCACTGTTTCGCCGCGACGTTTCAGCGCCACCTCAAACATCTGCCCAATCAACTGCATGGCGACATCTTTGAACGCCAATGTCGGGCCGTGGAACAATTCCAGCAGATAATGGTTGGCATCCAATTGAACCATCGGCACACGTGCTTGGTGGCCAAAGGTCGCATATGCCTTGGCGATGATATCCTTGAATTCTGCATCTGTGAACGTATCGCCTATGAAGGGTTTCATCACCTCGAACGCGACGTGCTCATACGGTTTGCCAGCAAAACTTGCGATCTTTTCCATGCTGAGTGTTGGCCAACTTTCTGGCACATAAAGCCCACCATCACGCGCAAGACCTGTCAGCATTGCTTGCTCGAAGGTCAGTACTGGTGCTTGGCCGCGTGTGGATACATATTTCATGATCGTGCTCTTAGACTGTTTTTTTCTTGATACGCCAAAGTAGGTAGAGTGTCATCCCAAACCAGACAAGGGCGAGTGAAAACCAAGTGATGGCATATTGCAGATGATCGTTGGTTATATTCGCAGTGACAGGCCACGGTTCGATATGATCAATCGGCACCCATTTTCCGTCAACAAATCTGTCAACGCTGTCAGCCACAACCATCACTGGGAACGTGTCCAAGACGCCTGCCATGCTTTCCAGCTCTCGTGCGAACCAAATATTCTTGGCAATGTCGGGTTCTGGCGTAAAAGAAGGATCAAACTCGTTTGGCCACAGCAGGTTGCCAGTTACCCGCATGCGTCCTTGAACAGGGGGAAGGTTTCGATACTCTTCAAGCATAAAGCCCAGATCAACTAGTAGACTGTTGGTGCCCGGGTTCAGACGCCCAACAACCCGAAAGCCTGGGCCGACATATTTTTGTGAAGTCAGGACATATAGCTGATCTGGATAAACCTCTCCCTCTATCGCCACCCGCAGATAATTATCGGTCTCTTCAGTTGGGTTGGCAGGGATGCTTGTGGGTGCAGATTGCATCCGCTGCTCGATCTGGCTGATCTTGTCCAACTTCCACTCCAAGCGATCCAACTGCCAAAAAGCAAGCCATAGCAGGACAGCAATACCGCCTATTCCAAACATTAATGGAAGGATCATTCTTTTGGTCATGTTCGAAGTCCTGAACCGAAAAGGAAAAGCGCAGAGTTTCCCCTACGCTTTAGAATTATTGAGCCTGCATCGGCGTGTTAGCCGCCCCAGACATATACCGCTGCGAACAAGAACAACCAGACCACGTCTACAAAGTGCCAGTACCAAGCAGCTGCTTCGAACCCAACATGGCGTTCTGGTGTAAAGTGGCCTTTCAACGCGCGCCCAAGACAGATGGCAAGGAAGATCGTTCCGACCAACACGTGGAACCCGTGAAAACCCGTCGCCATAAAGAAGTTAGCGCCATAGATATTGCCAGAAAACCCGAATGCTGCATGCCCGTATTCGTAAATTTGAAACGCTGTAAACAATGCACCCAGCGCGATGGCGCCGGCAAGGCCCCATACCAAACCTTTGCGGTCGTTATCATGGGCAATTGCGTGGTGCGCCCATGTTGCCAAACAACCAGAGCAAAGCAAGATGAGAGTGTTGATAAGTGGCAAGTGCCAAGGATCAAATGTTTCGATCCCAACAGGTGGCCATACACCGTCAATGGCGGGCGAGCCTTCTGTCATTGGGTAAAGGGCATGTTTGAAGAATGACCAGAACCATGCAACGAAAAACATAACTTCTGATGTGATGAATAGGATAACGCCGTAACGCAAACCGATGACAACAACGGGGGTATGATCGCCAACATGGCTTTCATCAACCACTTCAGACCACCATGCAAACATAGTATACAAAACCATCGCCAATCCGATGAAGAACATCCAAGGCGACAAAGGTAGACCACCGATTGAAACTGGATCTTCACCACGTCCCCAATGATGAGAAATCAGCACCGCACCTGTCAGCATAATGAACGCACTAAATGCGCCAAAGAATGGCCAAATGCTGGGTTGCAGAATGTGGTAATCGTGATTTTTTTCGTGTGCCATGTGAATCGTTGTCCTCTATTCTTGTAGAGCTTCTACTTGGGTTTTGGTGTCCACTGCAAGACTTGCCTGCTGATCGGGTAAATCTGTCACATGGAAAGTGTATGACAGGGTGATTGATTTAACAAATTTTGCTTCGATATCGTCTTTGATTTCAGGGTCGACGAAGAAACTTACGGGCATTTGTACACGTTCGCCAGGTTTTAGAACCTGCATTTCGAAACAGAAGCAATCAATCTTGGTAAAATACGCACCCGCAGAATATGGGTATACATTGAAACTGGCCGTTCCAGCCACAGTTTCATCCGTCGGGTTGTAAGCCTCGTAAAATGCCAAACCTGTTTCACCAATCTTAATCTTCATTTTGCGTTCGACTGGTTTGAAATCCCAAGGCATGCCAGACTCGACGCTTCCGTCGAACCGAACATTTATGGTTTCGTCCAGAACAATATCGCTAGCCTTGACAGCAGTTTGTGTCACGCCACCAAACCCAGTCACACGGCAGAACCAATCGTAGAATGGTACCGATGCGAAAGACAATCCCAGCATCACGGCTGGAATAATTACAATGCGTTTTGCAAGCTTTGAGTTTGAACCTTCATTCATTTTGCATAACTCAGCGCGGGGCGCAGTACATGATCGGCAGCTTCCATATTATGGCCCGCCGTCATTTTTGCGATTGTGATCCCAAAAACCAGTGCAACAAATCCACCCAAAACCAGCCCAAGCATCAAATTGCTTTTGCCGCGTTTTTTGTGAAGGTCGTGATCTTTCTTGATGCTCATATCTATATCCAGACGGGCCAGTAGGTTGGTGACAATTCCAGTGCACGCATCGCGGCCTCGACCAACAAGGCCGTAAACAAACCAAACAAATGCAACAAAGAAAAGCGGAACATTTTCCGCTCTGCAGCGTAGCTATCTGCAATGGCGGTATCTTCAGCCCTACCTAAAACACCCCAAGCGTGCTTGATAAACATAGCGCTTAAAACCACCGCGGCGACAAAATAAATTGGCCCACCAATGCTGGTAAATGATATGACCAATGCGATAGGTGCCAACAACAATGTATAGTACCACATTTGTCTACGTGTATGAGGTTTGCCGTGCGTAACGGTCATCATCGGTACACCTGCATCAGAATAATCTTCATTCATAAACAAGGCCAGCGCCCAGAAATGTGGTGGCGTCCACATAAAGATCACAGCGAACATTAGAACGCTTTCGATCGCCACACCGCCCGTGGCCGCTGCCCAGCCCACCATCGGTGGGAACGCCCCTGCGGCACCACCAATGACGATGTTTTGCGGGGTCGAGCGTTTAAGCCACATCGAATAGACAACTGCGTAAAAGAATATCGTGAAAGCCAAGCAGAAAGCTGCGAACCAATTTGATGCCAGCCCCAACATGGCGACAGACAGAACTGACAACCACAAACCCATAATCATCGCCGAGTTCGCAGACACGCGCCCACTGGGCACGGGACGCGACTGCGTGCGTTTCATGATCTCGTCAATATCCGCATCCCACCACATGTTCAACGCACCAGAAGCACCGGCCCCCAGGGCAATGAACAAAATGGATGAAAAGGCCAGAATGAACGGCATCGGTACAGGCGCTACGATCAGGCCAACAGCTGCTGTGAAAACAACAAGAGTCATCACACGCGGCTTTAGCAACGCATAATAATCGCCAAACTCTGCGTCATAGGTGTTCTGCGTCACAGTTGCATCTGTCATAAATCACCAAATGGCGTGATGGGCCCAAGGGGCCGATCTCCGTTGGATTACTTTGAAGCAAGCTTTACCAAACGCGGCGTGCCTGCATATTCTTTGATCGCACCGTCAAGCCATGCTTCGTACACTTCTTGCGAAACAACCTTCACAGTGATCGGCATGTAAGTGTGGTCTTTACCGCAAAGCTCTGAACACTGACCGAAGTACACGCCTTCTTTTTCAACGTTGAACCACAACTCGGCCAAACGACCAGGAACCGCATCTTGTTTCACACCAAACGCTGGGATAGTCCAAGCGTGGATTACATCGGCGCCTGTGACTTGCACGACGATTGTTTTATTCACTGGGATAACTAGGGCGGTATCGGTTGCCAAAAGATACTCGTCAGCGGCATAGCCATATTCAGCCAAATCGCCACGATCCAACATATAGCTGTCGAAACCAAATCCGTGATCCACATACTCGTGTGTCCAATACCACTGGTTACCAGTTGCTTTGATTGTGATGTCAGCCTCTGGGATTTCCATTTGCTTGAACAACAAGTTCAGGCTGAACGGGATGATCGCAAGCAAGATCAGAACTGGGATCAACGTCCATGCAATCTCGATCTTTGTGTTATGAGTGAATGTCGCAGGAACCGGATTACGCTTGGCGTTGTAGCGATAAACACACCACAGCAGCAACGCCGTTACAAACAGCGAGATAACTGTGATCAAAATCAACAAAAGATTATCATACCAGTGAATGTCGTGCGCAACTTCGGTCACGGCAGGCTGCCAGCCCATCAATTTGTCCACAGGTTTGCCGATTGTTTCCAAACCTTGAATATTGTCTTGTGCGAAACTGGCAGTCGCCAATCCCAAACCAGTCAAACCAGCGCCAAATCCGTTTAAAACTTGCTTCACGTTCATCTGTTTCTTCCCGTATTCCTTGGCGCGTAGGCCAAAATTTTAAAAGCTTCTTGTATGATTAAGAATCTTTCGTTGTGTCTTTGCCCCGAAAAACCATAATAAGCATTAAAGAACAAGCTTTCACTTTGCGGCATACCGCCGCTCTTGGCCCCTTTTGCCAGTATTCAGGACAAAGATAAAGTTATGACCGAAGAAATCACTCCATTTCGTCCCTTTGAAACAGATTTAGATCAATCCGCTGCCCTGACAACTCTACAGGCTGCGACAAATGGGGCAGATGATGGCGAGCTATTTTTGGAACGCCGCCGCTCTGAAGCATTGGTGTACACAGATCAAAATCTAAAGACGGCCAGTTACAACGCCTCTGAAGGTATGGGAATTCGGGCTGTGCACGGTGAAACCGCTGGATATGCGCACACAACGACTTTGACAGAAGCGGCATTGAAACGCGCGGCTGAAACCGCGCGCTTGGCGGTCGGCACCGGTGGTGGCACCCTGTCGCCCGGCCCACAACCCACCAATCAGCGTCTCTATACCGATGCCGACCCGATGGGAGATGCAGAATTCTCGGTAAAGATCGAAACATTGCAAGAGATTGATGCCTATGCCCGTGAACTCGATCCGCGCGTTGTCCAAGTATCGGCTACACTGTCAGCCAGTTTGCAAGAGGTGGAAATCCTACGTCCCGAAGGCACATCCGTGCGCGATGTGCGCCCAATGAGCCGTCTTAATGTGTCAGTGATCGTCGACGATAATGGTCGTCGCGAAAGTGGTGGCGCTGGCGGAGGTGGACGGTATGGCCTGCACGCATTGATCCAACCTGAACACTGGAAACCCCAAGTGGCCGAGGCATTGCGCATCGCGTTGGTCAACATCGCAGCCGAACCGGCCCCCGCTGGAGTTTTTGACATCGCACTTGGATCAGGTTGGCCAGGTATCTTGTTACACGAGGCGGTAGGCCACGGATTAGAAGGCGATTTTAACCGCAAAGAAACTTCTGCTTTCGCAGGGTTGATGGGCAAACGCGTTGCGTCCAAGGGCGTGACGGTTCTGGATGATGGCACAATCCCAGATCGTCGCGGATCGATCAGCTTTGATGATGAAGGCACGCAATCGCAAAAGAACGTTTTGATCGATGACGGAATTCTGGTCGGCTTTATGCAAGACCGCCAAAACGCGCGCCTAATGGGCGTTGATCCCACCGGCAACGGACGTCGCGAAAGCTATCAACACGCGCCAATGCCGCGGATGACTAATACGTATATGCTGGGCGGTGATGCCAAACGCGAGGATATCGTGGCAGATTTGAAAGACGGCATCTACGCAGTTGGCTTTGGCGGCGGTCAAGTGGATATCACCAACGGCAAGTTCGTATTTTCGTGTACCGAAGCGTATCGTGTCAAAAACGGTAAGATCGGCGCGCCCGTCAAAGGGGCAACCCTGATCGGCGACGGCGCTACGGCACTGAAAAATATCCGCGCTATCGGCAATGACATGGAGCTGGACC
This sequence comes from uncultured Amylibacter sp., assembly GCA_937944065.1. Classification (GTDB taxonomy): domain Bacteria; phylum Pseudomonadota; class Alphaproteobacteria; order Rhodobacterales; family Rhodobacteraceae; genus Amylibacter. The sequence goes on from CALDZS010000216.1 coordinate 12,345, forward strand.
CTGGTATGGGCAATTGCGGAAAGGCCGGACAATGGGTCCCTGTTGGGGTGGGCCAGCCAACATTGTTGATCGGTGGACTGACAGTGGGCGGCAGTCAGGTTTAAGGTACCGCATGAAACAGTATATGGTTGTCGAACGGTTTAAAGACCATTGCTGGGAGGCAGCCTATGCACGCTTTCACACCTCTGGGCGGCTTTTGCCCGATGGACTGAAATACATTCAGTCCTGGCCTAACAAAGACCAAAACGTCTGCTTTCAATTGATGGAAACCGATGATGTGGAATTGTTCGATCTGTGGTTCGCGCGATGGAACGACCTTGTTGATTTTACACTCGTTCCTGTGGACGCCAAAGATGTGAACAGCTGATCAGTTTGGAAACAAGTTAGGGGTTGATTCATGTTAGGATCCGCCAGCAAAATGATCCCACGTAAGGGTAAGGTTGGGTAGGAGGCCAGGGTTCCTTCCACAAGCGCTAATCACTTTCCCACATTCGCTCCATCGGTTGCCATGGCGACATCGGTTTGCTCTGCATGCTATGGAACTCAAAATAACAGCCACCACCTATGCCTTGGTCATAATCTCGACTGATTGGTAAACCAGAGAGGTGACAAAACAAAAGTGTACCAACCCCTCCGTGCCCGACAAACAAAATGTCGCCATCGGGATGTGAACGTATGCATTCTTGAACCTCAGTTGCAATTCTGGACTGTGCAATAGCGGCAGTCTCCCATCCTCTCACACTTGTATCTGGATGGGCAAAAAATTGATCTACGACCGCTTCAAATTCAGTTGACGGTAAAAAAACTGTGGCGCTGCGATCATTCTCATGCATTTTTTTCCGAACAATCAAACTGCACCCAAGCGTCTCAGCCAGAGGATTGGCAGTTTCAAGTGCCTTGGTCTCTGCGCTGCTGACCACAAGTTTTGTACCCGTGAGACAGCCCGAATTAGCGACTGCGGCCACTCGGCTTTGCCCAAGCATATTTAGTGACCAATCCCGGATGTCTTTGTGGGGATCAATCCGTACTTGCGGATGTGAAAGATATCTAATTGTTCGCTGCATATCTCCACTGTTTCATAAAATCCTAGGCCCGCAAAGCGGCCACTCTCTGAAATTATTACTGCGAATGACTCGCAACTAGCGCAATCGTACCTATATAAACATCATGAAACGCAGAGAATTTATTGCTTCGGTTGGTGCAGTTGCGGCTGTTCCGATGATCCCAAAGGCCGCACTTGCGGGAACTGGCATAGCACCAGCTGTGCTGGCGCGTGGCGAGCATTTGGCGTCACTTTGGGTGCACTCGTCGGCGACAATGTTTAAAAATGCGCTACAACTGGACGCCAAAACTGCAACCTCGCTATTTGATGCGCTAACCAAACAAGGTGTGTTGGGACAGGCCAACAGGTTTGGCGTCGCACGTGTCGTTGTGCCTTACTACGAAACACCCGCCTTTTTACTGCGTCAAAGGCTTGCAGCGACTAAAGCAAGGATTGCGACTTCGACGTCAAAATCCCCGCACACGGATTTTGCAGAAAAAATAGAGACGATTGGTGAACGTATTTTACAAGACGATCCAACCACAGAAATTACAGACACGGCTGAACGGGAATACGATGAACCGGCGTGAATTTGGAAAAAGCATGGCTGCGGTGGCAGTACTCCCCGCAATTCCTGCCAGCATTGGCACGTCCGCGCATGCCGCAGCAGTTGCCAAGTTTCCGTACACATATGCCGCCTATATGTGTCAGGCACAAAAGCAAACATCTGTGGCGTTCTTGCGAAATGTATTGGGTTACGATGCAAAGCTTGCACAATCCATCCATGCAAGATTATTGGCGAATAGAGTGTTTGTCCCTGCGGCAGTTAAGGCCGCGCAGGCTGGGGCCAAACCGATGAAAGTGGCGCGTAAAGCCCCGCCCAAATCGCCCAATGTCGATCTGATCGAGAAAGCCGAAGACTATCTATTTGAAGCTGAAGACGAGACTGAAGCATGAACCGCCGTCAGATTTTGCAAAGCATCAGTGCGACTGCAGCCCTACCAATGATGCCAAAGGCAGCCATTGCTGCGCTGCCCAGCACACCGCCTGCCCTGTTACGGCAAGCAACTATTTGGGCGGGATTGTGGGGCAATACCTCGATTAGCACATTAAAAGACTGTTTCTACCTGTCCGACGATCAAACGAGCGCGCTGATACGAGATTTGGTCCGCGATGGCGTCATAAACACCCCTGCCCGCAACGGTGTAGCGCGCGTACTGAAGCAACATTATGAAAGCCCATTGGCAAGTGTTCAGGCACACGCAAAAGAAACTGTGGCTGAAACGGTTGAGAAACCAAAGCCAAAAGATATCTTAGATCGTGTCGTAAAAGAAAACATCGATCAAGACCAGCAGACAGAGACAATAGACGAGGATCGCAATGAATAGACGTAAATTTACTCAGGCTCTAGGCGCTTTGTTTGCCTTACCCGCAATACCGGCAAAGGCGCTGACTGCTGCGCCTGCGGCGGCGGCAACAGCCATTCCGAATGCATCACGGTTCTGGGCAATTTACATGTCGCAACTGCATGGCACAGTCAGCCCCGCAACGTTAGCAAATATGACAGGTATCAGCCAAAGTGCTGCGCGTGGGCATTTGTCCAGCATGATCGCCGACGGCGTGATTAAACCCCAAAACCTAATCCAACGAGCGGCCCAGGCGAAAGCGCCAGCCCGCGCGCGAGCAGAAAACACGAAATTAGAGTTGCGTGAAAAATTGCAGAAATTTGCGGAGAAACCAGTAGAAGCTCCCAAAGAGATTGATCCCGTTGAGCTGGAATTCAAAGAGCCCGCCAATGACGACCAAGAACAGGTTACGTCATGAATCGCCGTCAATTCACTCAAAGCTTGGGCGCGCTGCTGGCCGCACCCGCACTTCCAGCCAAAGCTCTGACCAACATCAGCGCAGCACCAGCGGCGGCTAGTGCGATGAACCCACAAATCTGGGGGGCCTTTGTCGCGCGCGCGCGTGGCACCATCAGTGCCGAGATGTTGACGCGCGAGCTTAACTTTTCGGGTCCGGTTGCCAAACAGGTTCTGGATGGTTTGGTTAAAACCAACATCATCTCTCCCGCTAACGCACAAGGTGTTTTTGCGGCGACTAGCCCCATCACCGCGCCTATGCAAATGGGATTGGTACCATCGCCTTCTACACTATCGAAGAAACTGCAGGAGAAGGCGCGGGATCAGTTGGAAACGGTTAAACAACATCTATTGGATGACGTCGATGAAACGTCAGAGGACGCAACGCAAGCAGATCGGGAACCGTCGGTATGAACCGCCGCCAGTTTACGCAAAGCCTTGCGGCATTGGCCGCCGCCCCAACCCTGCCGGCCGGTGCGTTGGCAAAGGCAGCGCCCGCCGTGCATTTGTCGCAACCGCCCTATTGCTGGGCAGCATTTATCGCCCGCGTCCATGACAAAGCCTCGCCTGCCATGTTCAAACGCCAACTTGGGTTGTCTGACGATATGGCTCAGAATGTATTTGATACGTTATTGCGCGAAAGGGTTATTACGCGCCCGAATGCAATGGGTATCAGCCAGACCGTTACACCGTTCAAACGCAGCGTGGATCAGATGATCCGCTTTCAAGGACGGCAGACATCAACGATTAAACCCGACCAAGCGCCGAAGGCCGCAAAGTCAAATCCAACAGTGAAAACTGATAAACACCTTCTCGATGATTCAAACTCTATTAACCAAGAGGTGGCAAAAGTGTCGGATGACATCGAACTTGCCAACCCACCCGCTAAGCCCGTATTGCCCGAAGACGGCGAAGGATCAAATCAACTGGATTAGATTGATAAGGTCGCGGCGCGTCGGCCCAGCCACTTTTCAAAGACTGGTATCCGAATTGGGCAGCGTCGTTTCTGCCTTGGACGCGTTACCTGAAATCGCAGGCCAGGCAGGTGTCAAAAATTATTCAACGTATCACTATGCCAGCGCTGAACGCGAACTCGACGCGGGATTGCACTTGGGCTTCGCGCCTATCTTTTTAGGCAGCGACAGCTATCCCCCCCTGTTGGCGCAAACATCTGATGCGCCACCCTTCATTTGGGCTAATGGCAACGTTGGCCTGGGCGCAAAGCCCTGTTTGGCACTGGTGGGAGCGCGCAATGCGTCTTCGTTGGGTCGACGCATGGCCAGCGCCATCGCGCGCGATCTGGGTGAGGCTGGTTTCGTCACCGTGTCTGGCCTGGCACGCGGGATTGACGCCGCGGTGCATTCCAACAGCCTATCCGCGGGAACCATCGCAGTGCAGGCTGGCGGTTTAGACATTGTTTATCCCAAAGAGAATGCCGACCTAACCAAAGAGATTGGTGAGCAAGGACTTTGCATCAGCGAGCAGCCCGTTGGGCTAATCCCGCAAGCGCGGCACTTTCCACAGCGTAATCGTATCATCTCGGGTATCAGCCAAGCAGTGATTGTTATCGAAGGTGCAGCACGATCGGGCAGTCTGATCACCGCACGATATGCCGCAGATATTGGCCGTGAGGTAATGGCAGTGCCGGGTAGTCCGATGGATGGTCGCGCCAGTGGTTGCAATATGTTGATCCGGGATGGCGCAGTCTTGGTCAGATCAGCACAAGATATTATCGACGCGCTGGATCAACCTTTGCAATCCAAGCTACCCTTGCAAGTTCAAACCCCGACGACGAAGCTGGAAAGTAGCAAAATTTCTGAACGCATCCTGTCTTTGTTGGGGCCACAAGGCGTGGCACTCGATGATCTAGTCCGTGATATTGGCTTGCCGACACAGACCGTAACCGAGCAGTTGACGACGATGGAATTAGACGGGAAAATCGAACGACAACCTGGCGGGTTCTTGTCTTTGGCAAGCTAAATGCACATGTAAAAACTGGATAATCCCAGTCAGGCATTGACAAGCCCCTGAAAAGAACCCCATGTTCCGCGCCCATACCATATGGTCAAATTCGCCAAAGGAATCAGTATGCCAGTCGTAGTTGTCGAGTCGCCAGCCAAAGCAAAAACCATCAATAAATACCTTGGCGACGATTATACTGTTCTTGCCTCTTATGGCCATGTGCGTGACTTGCCGCCCAAGGATGGTTCAGTCGACACTGACAATGAGTTCGAGATGAAATGGGAAGTTGCGACAGACAGCAAAAAGCACATAAAAGCCATTGCCGACGCGCTGAAAGACGATGACGCGCTGATCCTCGCGACCGACCCCGACCGCGAAGGAGAGGCGATTAGCTGGCATTTGGAAGAAACACTTCGCAAACGCAAAGCGATCAACAAATCCACCCCTGTCAGCCGCGTCGTGTTCAACGCGATCACCAAAACCGCCGTGACCGAGGCGATGAAAAATCCACGCCAAGTCGATATGGAATTGGTCGAGGCCTATTTGGCGCGCCGCGCGCTGGACTATTTGGTGGGCTTTAATCTGTCGCCTGTTTTGTGGCGCAAATTGCCGGGTGCGAAATCTGCTGGGCGCGTTCAATCTGTTTGCCTACGCCTGATCGTCGAGCGCGAGATGGAAATCGAAAAGTTTAAAGCGCGTGAATATTGGTCGGTAAAATCTGTTCTGACCAGCCCACGTGGCCAATCGTTCGACGCAACATTGCGCACACTCGCTGGTAAAAAGTTAGATAAATTCGACATTGAAAATGAAGCGGCGGCAGGTCTGGCTGTGCAGGCCGTCAACTCGCGTGATCTAACTGTGCAATCGGTCGAAGCGAAACCAGCCAACCGCAATCCATCAGCACCGTTTATGACATCGACCCTGCAACAAGAAGCGTCTCGTAAATTCGGCTTTGGCGCGCGTCAAACCATGTCGACAGCGCAACGTTTGTACGAAGCTGGGCATATCACATACATGCGGACCGACGGTATCGATATGGCACCAGAGGCAGTGACCGAAGCTCGCGATGCGGTTGCAGGT
>CALDZS010000217.1 GCA_937944065.1 uncultured Amylibacter sp.
ACTTTTGCCATCTATCCAACTTTCAATGATTGGGGATCAGTTTAACCCGTTTCAAAAACAATACATCTGTTCCGTCAGAAAGAAAGGCGGAATACATACCGCGCGACCAAGTTGATTTGAATGCAGCTTCGTCTGTGTTACATTTGACAAAACAGGAGACATGCAATGGCACACACCAAAGAATATGAAGGCGAAGATATCGTTGTATCTTTTGATTTAAAACGATGCATCCACGCCAGAAACTGTTTTCTAAAATTGCCGGATGTTTTTGACCCAGCAAAAAGACCGTGGGTGCAGCCAGACAATGCCCCCGCCGAAGAAATCGCCGCCATGATCCGCAGCTGCCCGTCTGGCGCGCTTGGCTTTCGCTATAAGAATGGCGCCACCGAAGCGGCGCCAAAGATCAATCGCGTCACCATTCTGGAAAACGGCCCGCTTGCGCTGTCTGGCGAGTTGTCGATCGAAGACAGCGCACAAACACGCCTGACTCTTTGCCGCTGCGGGTTATCCAAAAACAAACCTTACTGTGACTACTCTCATGTTGAAGGCGGATTTGAGGCGACGGGCGAACCAAAGGCGCAATCCCCTGCAGAAGTAGAAGAACAAGGCGGCCCAGTCTCTATCGCAAGCGTTCCAGACGGCCCTCTAAAAGTTGATGGTCATATAGAATTGACGACAGGTACGGGCCACAAAATCGCCAAACACGCGAAAGCGTTTTTGTGCCGATGTGGTGCTTCAAAAAACAAACCTTACTGCGATGGTAGCCACAAGGCGATTGGGTTCAAAGACCCTGAGTAGTGGAACGATCGGTTGGGCAAGCGGTTTAACCAGCAGTGCGGGCGCGCAACCATCTTTTCCAATCTTTGCGCGAGCCATTGAACGTGTTTATGTCCACCCGTCCAGTTACGCCTGGGATCAACCCTGATCCAGTGTATTGCCAGAACTTCCACGCGCGCGCTCCGTATATCTGGGTTGGGTGCCCTGCCACAGATCGCAGCCAGAATTCAGCACCACGCAATCGCCACAGCTCGTTTTGTTGATAGAAATCGATAGTCGTATAGATGACAGGTTTCTGGCCATAATGACGCCCTACGCGGTTTAAGAATACCTGCATATCACGGCGGACTGTGCTGGCACTGGGGCGTCTTTTGCAGGTGCGCGAGGCATGGTTCCACTCCATATCCAACACAGGTGGTAACGCGCCGCGCGATTTTGGAACATTCCGTATGAACCAATTTGCCTGACGGGTCGCAGACGAGCAGAAATAGTAAAAATGGTACGCCCCTCGCGGCACACCAGCACGGGCCGCAGCGCGCCAGTTAATCGCAAATCGTTCATCCGAATGATCTGCACCCTCAGTGGCTTTGATAAAGGCAAACTCTACCCTGTTCGCCTTCAGGCGGCGCCAGTCAATAACACCTTGGTATTTTGAGACATCCACGCCATGTACAGGGTAATTCCACGGCTTTGCCGCCTGCCACATATGCGGATCGGCGTCTGCAAATTGTACATAGTTTCTTGCCATAGACGGCTTGTCACGCCGATCAGAGCCGCCGCAAGACACAAGCGCAATCAGGGACACCAACAAAATAATTACGCGCATAAACCACTTCCCCTATCGACGTTTTTTACAACATTGTCGTATGATGGCGTTTAATTTGCAAGCCCGCGCTAACTGTTGGTGTTGCTAATCACCGTGTCTAACAGGTCGATCAGTCGCGACAACCCTTCGCGGCCCGCATCCCCGATCGCATGCTGTTCTTGATGCTTCGCCAGCTCCAATAAATGCGCCACGCGCGCACGTCCAGACTTAGTATCTGACACATCCATGTCGGCGCCTTCGCCCGTAATCTTGCACAAACCTTGATCCTGCATTCTTAAAAGCAGGTCTTGCAAAGGCAAATGCCCCACGAAAGTTCGACGTGATAGGTTATCCAACTTGGCCGATCTGCGCCCATGCAGCGACGCCAACACCCGCCATTCGGGCATCGACAGCCCCTCTGCGCGCACGGCGACATAGAAATCCTGCGTCACTTGGCGATGCGCACGCGACAGATGATAAACAAGCCGTTCATCAAACGTCCCCAAATCAGCGCCACTTTGATCTTTGCTAGGGTTGGGGGGCCGCAATTGACTAGCGGTCGCATACGACCCTTGCGAAAAGACTAGGCCAACACCCTTTTCTGTATGTAGATCCTGAACCTGCCCCACGATAATCCAGTGGTCCCCGCCTTCGTAAACCGCCCAAGTTTTGCAATCCAGTCGCGTCAATGCCCCAGCCAATTGCGGTACACCTTGCGCACTGACATTAAATTCAACATCGCCGAATTTGTCCGCACCACTTCGGGCGAACGTGTTGGACATGTCCGTCTGACTTGCATCCAGAATGTGCACGCCAAAATGCGCTGCCTCTACGAATGCTTGGGCAGATAGGGCTGTTTTGGTGATGCTCCACAGGATTAACGGGGGATCCATGGATACAGAGTTGAAACTGCTGGCGGTCATGCCAATCGGCGCGCCCGCTGCATCCAAGGCAGTTACGATCGTGACCCCTGTGGCGAAGTTGGACAATGCATCGCGCAAATCTCTTTGACTAAAAGCTGCGGATGGCATCGATTTCTCCTGATCGTGTTTGGTGAACTATCACCCCTTGGTGATTAAAGATCAACTTCGATTGTACCATCTGGGTCTGCTGCGCGGGATTGACACAGTATTATATTCTGCTCGCGTTGCGCTGCCGACAGGACAAAATCGCGATGATCGACTTGACCTGCAACCAACCCGCATTTGCACACCCCGCACAAACCATCAGAGCATTTCACATCCACATGGATGCCAGCGTCAGCCAGCGCGTCCGTCGCGGCCTGATCCGCGCCCACCGCAATTGTGCGATCCGAACGGGTCAATTTCACAAAGAACGCATGATTTTCATGTTCGGGCTGCTCTGGTACGTTGAAATATTCCAAATGACACGCCGCATCGAGATAGCCTGCTTGCCCCGCGGCAGTCATCACGCCATCCATGAACCGATCAGGCCCGCAAGTATAGACGTGATGTCCGTCTTCATAGCTCGCTAATATTCGCCCTAGATCGGCGCGCGCACCTTCATCAGAGGCATGTATGTGCACATGGTTGGCCCACGGTTGCGCATCCAAATATGTCAGAAAACCAGCTGACTTGCGTGACGAAATTGAATAATGCAATTGGAACGACATCCCCAACGCATGCGCCCGGTGCGCCATTGCGATCATCGGCGTGATCCCAATGCCGCCACCCATTAGCAGTGTTTGCGTGGCCGTCTCGTCCATCTCAAAATGGTTGATGGGTTTTGAGATGAAGACGCGCCGCCCAACGACAAATATGCGGTGCATCAATTTAGATCCGCCCTTGCCTGCATCCTCGCGCAGAACCGCGATCTCGTAACGAGATTTGTCTGCGGGATTGCCGCACATCGAGTATTGCCGCAAAAACTCTGGCGCTATCACGATGTCGATATGTGCACCCGCTGTCCATTCAGGCAAATCGCGGCCGTCAACACTGCGCAACTCGTACCGCGTTACCGTCGCACTCATTTTTTCAACCGCGGCAATCTCGACCTGGATCACGGGTAAGTCGTCGGGCACCGCATATTTCGGTGCCAACCCATCCGTGTCACCCGACGC
>CALDZS010000218.1 GCA_937944065.1 uncultured Amylibacter sp.
GTTGCTTCTAGCATTTCCAGATCAAAATTTGTGCGCTGTTCCAGACGCTGTGCTTCCAGCAGCTTTCCATCGCCTTCCATACGTTTCAGCGTGACAATCAATTCTTCTTTGATGCCTTTGATCGCTTGCTGCATGGTGGGGCGCGGAGTGACATAGTGCGAATTGGCGTAGATGCGTACTTTTTCCAAAGTGTCGGTCTTTTGACCTGTCAGCGTGTCAAATTCAGTGATGCTTTCCAGTTCTTCGCCAAAGAATGAGAACCGCCAGCCGCGATCTTCGTGGTGGGCTGGCCACAGTTCCAGCGTGTCACCGCGCACGCGGAATGAACCGCGTTGGAACGCGGCATCGTTGCGGCGGTACTGTTGCGCCACCAGATCAGCCATGACGCTGCGTTGATTATAGTCACCACCTGCAAACAAATCTTGGGTCATTGCTGTGTAGGTTTCGACCGACCCGATACCATAGATACATGATACTGATGCCACGATGATAACATCATCGCGTTCCAACAGCATCCGCGTTGCCGAATGGCGCATGCGGTCAATTTGTTCGTTTATCTGGCTTTCTTTTTCAATGTATGTATCAGACCGCGCGACATAAGCCTCTGGTTGATAGTAATCATAGTAACTGACGAAATATTCGACCGCGTTATCTGGAAAGAACCCTTTGAATTCGCCGTACAGCTGTGCTGCCAGCGTTTTGTTCGGGGCAAGGATAATCGCGGGGCGTTGCGTTTGCTCGATGATCTTAGCCATCGTGAATGTTTTGCCCGTACCGGTGGCGCCTAGCAAAACCTGATCTTGCGCACCTGCATCCAATCCGCCCACCAATTCAGCAATCGCAGTCGGCTGATCGCCCGCTGGACTGAATGGAGAGTGCAGCACAAAGGGTCTGCCGCCATCCATTTTCAGTTTGGCCAGACGCTCTGATTGTAATTTAGCAGGTTGTGTTTGGGGTATTTCGGGCACGAAGTGATTCTCTGATTAAATGCACACTATAACTTGTTTCAGGGCGCAGGGGAGGCAAGGGTAAACCATAAATTAATTCATAGCCATATTGTTCACATAGTGAACAGGGAAGCCAGACATCTTTGCAAAGACTAATTATTAGTTAACAGATGCGCGAGTTTTAGTAAAAATACACAACTTATTGGTGAAAAACTGTTTGCTAATCCCGAACTTGATTAGTAATTTGATCGTGCAAGCAGCAAAAGGTTACCGATCAAAACGCTTTACCCACCCCACCCCTCGCTCAAGGCGATTGATCGGTAACCAGCTGCGCGCGTCCAAATCCCCCTCTTGAATAGTCTGTTATTTTTGGCGATAAAGCCTGCAACTATACTTCAAAGGTGTCCCATGATCGCACGTATCTATCAGCCAGCCAGAAATGCTATGCAATCTGGGCAGGCAAAAACTAAAAACTGGGTTTTGGAAACTGTTTCAACCGATGCAAAAACCATCGATCCGTTGATGGGATGGACAGGATCTAGCGATACAGAGGCGCAGGTCAAATTGACATTCGACAGCAAGGAAGCGGCGATTGAATATGCCAACGCCAAAGGCATCGTTTATTCCGTGACCGACCCAAAACCACGCAAGCATGTCGTGCGTCAAGGTGGGTATGCCGAGAATTTTGCAACAAATCGCCGCGGAGTTTGGACACACTGATGCGGGTTTGACTTGCATCGCGCAACCGCGTGCGGCAAACCAATCCCCAGAATGGTCCCATAGCTCAACTGGATAGAGCATCTGCCTTCTAAGCAGAGGGTTTCAGGTTCGAGTCCTGATGGGATCACCATTTTTTAAACGGGGGTGCGTGTGACACTACGCAGGCAAAAAATCCGCAAACCCCGAAGCAACGCCGCGATATATTTTCATTCCGATGCGTTCGACCCGCACAACAACAAACTGAATGGTCGTCGGATCGCTGGTGAAAGCTTTCTACGTGGATTTATTAAGCACGCGCGGATTGACGATCTGTGCGGGTCGGTAGATACCAAAGCTCAAGGCGAAGCGTTCGTCGCGTTCGCCAAACAGAACCAATATACCGACGAGATTAAGACCCGCCTGATTGCGAATAGTGGTTTGGTTGGAAATCAAACTATCCTGCATTTACCAGGGCCCAGTTTGGCAGCACAAGCGTGGCGTAGGCGGCAGATCGGCGGGGCAGCCTATTCGATCAGCGGCGTAACCCATACCACAGCCACCAAACGCATCATGCAATCCATGTATGATTTGCGCACTGCACCAGTTGAACAGTGGGACGGGATTATATGCACTTCGAACGCAGTTAAAGCATCCGTAGATTATCAATTGACCGAGGCTGATCGGTTTTTGAAAGACCGCTTTGGCAGCGTACCACCCAGACCACAAACGCCGATGATCCCACTGGGCTTGAACAGTGTTGATTTTGCCCACGACGATGCAGCGCGTAAATCTTGGCGCGATCGATTGAAAATTGCCCCTGATGATCTGGTGGTCATGACCATGTCGCGGCTGAACAGTTTCGGAAAGTTCGACCCGCTGCCACTGTTTCTTGCACTGGAACTGGCGGTGGCAAAAACAAAGCACAAAATTCACTTTCTGGCGGTCGGGCCTTACAGCGACGCCATCACCACGCGGGTGTTTGAAGACGGTGCTGCGCGTCTGGCGCCATCCGTGACCTATCATCACGTCGATGGCACGATTGAACCGATGGCGATGGGATTGTGGTCTGCGGCAGATATATTCACCCATCCCGTGGATAATATCCAAGAGACGTTTGGCCTAGCCCCGGTCGAGGCGATGGCGGCTGGATTGCCGGTGGTCGTGTCTGATTGGGATGGGTTCAAAGATACCATATCGCGCGAAACAGGTATGCGCATTCGGACATTGGGGCCAAAGCCAGGATCAATGGGACGCGAGGCGCTTGCCTATTTTTTGGACCATGACACATACGCACAATACATGGCGCAAAACAGTTTTCAGACTGCCATCGATGTACGCCGCCTTGCCAAAGCATTTGTTGATCTGTTCAATTCGGCAGAGTTGCGTAAATCTATGGGCGCGGCAGGTATGCGCCGCGCGCGTAACATTTATGACTGGTCGCGCATTATACCGATGTATCAAGAATTCTGGGCAGAGCTGGACGCGATCCGAGAAAAATCCGTCGGGGACGCCAAGTATATGGGCGCGCGTACGAACCCCACAGCGCTTGACCCCAGTAAACTGTTCCAACGCTACCCGACCGAAACGGCGGACTTCGCCAACCGCAAGTTCAAGGTGAATGTCACCACCGATGCCAAGTCAGCCATTCAGGACATGCTAGAGTTACGAGAGGTGCCAACCCTGAAACGCATGTCTGTTTCGATAAAGCACCTAACAACCGTGTTGGATTTTCTGCAGACGGACGGATTTGCCAGCTATGACATGGTGCATAAAGGCACAGGACAGATGGCCAAGCCAGTGTTGGATCGGTGTCTACTTTGGCTGCTAAAATACGATTTTGTATCGATCGAGCTGGATTAAACTCCGAATCCCCGCGTAAACGTCACGGTTTCTACTCAAAATTACTTGTAACTGGGCGCTCTATGCTTAAATACATCTCGATAGATGAATTTAGAAAAATGAGGGAACAAATGTCTTTTATCTTTAATATTTTGATGGGTGTCATCGCTGGTATTGGCTCTCGCTATGTGGAAAAGCCGTTGGGAGCCATGATCTCTGATAAGATTGATCTGCCTGAGGCGGACTTGCGCGTTCTTGCATTTATCGTCGCATTGGTTGCGGTATCGTTTTTGATGGTGCTGGGATCTGTCAACGGAATGCCATTGGTTCTGCTGATCGGTGGTGCGTTGGGTATCTTTGGTAGCCATGTTCTAAAATTCGGTCGCGAGCAAAAAGCCGCGATGATGAAAAAGATGGAAGAGCGTACAGCCTCTGCTGGAAACTCTACCGACGAAGTAGAACCGAAGGCTGCTGCGAAAAAACCTGCTGCAAAGAAACCAGCAGCGAAAAAGAAAACTGACAGCTAAGCCTAAACTAGCAATATCGACTTACAGGCCGTCTCAACCGAGGCGGCCTTTGTTTTTGCGCTATGTGTTTTTTGTAACAGGTTTGCGACAAGGTATGCGTCAGGCGCATATCGGTTTTGCGGTAACATGCGTTGCAGAGGTCCCTTTGGCACCCCATATTATGAGCAAGGAACATGATTAGAGTTACGCAAGGAGTACCACAACATGGCACACGCAAAAACAGTAACACCGCTTACATTCTTGGCGATCAGCCTCGGACAAAAATTGGCTGATATGGCATCAGTTGTAACATCATTCGTCGGGTCCATCGAGACAGCCCAGTCACAAGCGGCGCAGTTTGAAATGATGAACAATATGACCGATGTTGAACTTGCCGATCGCTATCAAATTAACCGCGACCAAATCGTGGCACATATTTTCAAAGAATATCGCAGTTAACTTTAGGACTGCACAAATTAGAAAGGCGGGCAAATGATTGCCCGCCTTTTTCATGTCTTTTGATTGGGGTTAAGCCGCTGTTACCAGCGCCTCGCCAAAGTTGTCATAAAAAGTGCCGTCGACTTCTGCCATTTCGCGCAGCAGATCAGGGCAGGCAAACCGGTCGCCAAAGCGCGCGGTCAGGTCATCGGCAATCGCCACTGCCTGTTTCGCACCCAGCATATCCAACCAACTGAATGGACCACCTGTCCAAGGCATAAAGCCCCAGCCAAGGATTGCGGCAACGTCGCCCTCGCGGATGTCCATCAGCACACCATCTTCAAAACTGCGCACAGCCTCTAGCACTTGGGACATTGCCAAACGGTGCTGGACTGACTGCAGATCAAGAATGTCGTCTTTGACAGGCCAGTTTTCACGCAAGCCTTCCCAGATGCCTGTGCGTTTGCCTTTGTCGTCATAGGCGTAGAAACCAGCGCCGTTTTTGCGACCCATACGGTTTTCATCGTGCAATTTGAACAGAATGTCCTCGGCCTCTGTGCCTTTATATTCGTCACCCAAAGCCGCTTGCGTGGCTTTGATGATCTTCACAGACAGGTCGATCGACACTTCGTCAGCCAGTTGCAGCGGCCCCAAAGGCATGCCTAGCAATTTAGCTGCGTTTTCGATCAGCGCAGGTTCAACACCCTCGGCCAGCATCGTGATACCTTCGTTCACATAAGGCAGGATACAGCGGTTGGCATAGAAGAACCGTTCATCGTTTACAACGATTGGGGTTTTCTTGATTTGCGCTACGAAATCCAACGCTTTGGCCACGGCATCATCACCAGTTTTGTCACCTTTGATGATCTCGACAAGGTTCATTTTGTGCACAGGGCTAAAGAAGTGAATGCCGATATAGCGGCTGTCATCACGGCTGGCTTTGGCCAGTTCGGTGATCGGTAGGGTTGATGTATTGGTCGCAAAAATCGCATCCTCGGCCAATTGGGCTTCGGCCTCGACGGTAACGCCTGCCTTAACCTTTGGATCTTCGAACACGGCTTCCACGATCAGATCACAGCCTTTTAGGGCAGAATAATCTGGCGTTGCGGTTACCAAGCTTAGTATCTCGGCCTTTTTGTCTTCGGTGATCGCACGGCGCTTTACGCCTTGGTCCAGAATTTTAGTGATGCTTTCAACGCCTTTGTCAGCCGCTTCTTGATCACGGTCGATCAAGACAACTTCGATGCCAACTTTGGCAGAGACGAAAGCAACGCCTGCACCCATCATGCCAGCCCCAAGGACGCCCAGTTTCTTGACCTTCATGTCAGGCACACCAGCAGGGCGCACAGCGCCTTTTTCCAGCGCCTGTTTCGAGGTGAACAATGTGTTGATCATGGCCGACGATGACGGGTTCATCAAAACCTTGGTGAACCAGCGTGCTTCGATCTTGATGGCGGTGTCGAACGGCACTTGCGCACCTTCATAGATTGCAGACAACATGGCCTTGGCCGCAGGATAAACCCCTTGCGTGTTGCCATGCACCATCGCCGAACCGCCAACATAGGTCATGAAACCAGCTGGGTGATACGGTGCGCCACCTGGCATTTTAAAACCTTTGACATCCCAAGGCTTTGCGATGTCCGCGTCGGTCGCGGTTTTGACCCAAGCTTTGGCCGCTGACAGCAATTCGTCCGCTGGAACAACTTCGTCAACCAGACCCAGTTTCAACGCCTTGGC
The DNA here is from genome assembly GCA_937944065.1 of uncultured Amylibacter sp. Taxonomy (GTDB): domain Bacteria; phylum Pseudomonadota; class Alphaproteobacteria; order Rhodobacterales; family Rhodobacteraceae; genus Amylibacter. The sequence goes on from CALDZS010000218.1 coordinate 6,167, forward strand.
AGGATCAGACAGTTTACCTTGTAGCAACAGTGGCGACGCTGTCATTAAATCCATTTTACGCGACAGACGCGTTGTGCCACCAGCGCCGGGAAAAATACCGACCAGAATTTCGGGTAGACCGATTTTGGCCTTTGGATTGTCGGCAGCGAAAATGCGGTGACAGGACAAAGGAATTTCATACCCAATCCCAAGCGCTGTTCCGGGTAGCGCGCAAGCAATAGGTTTGCCGCCTTTGTTGGTTTTTGGATCCATGCCCGCGCGTTCAATTTTGCGCGTGATACGGTGGAAATTCATGATGCCGTCGAATA
>CALDZS010000219.1 GCA_937944065.1 uncultured Amylibacter sp.
GATCCCGCCGGAGACACGCACACCGTTGACATAACCGAAGCATTGGGCGGCGTTTCTTATACCTATCTGGTGTCCGACAAGGGTGAAAAAATCATCATCGAAGAACGCGGTGATGACAGATCGAAACAAGGTGACCGCGTCGGTGTCAAACTAGAGGCAGATCGCATTATGGTGTTTGACGCGGAAACTGAAATGCGCCTGCGCTAAATCAGATCGCCCAACAGTCGCGGCTTGCCATCACGTGCAGCAGCGTCTGCAGCATCCGCCAGCATTTGCGCCTTCAGCCCGTCTAAACCAGTTGGGCTCATTTCACCGCCCGAGTTGATCACATTGACGAAATGCTCCATCTCTGCGCGATACGCTGCCGCATAACGTTCTAGAAAGAACGGCTGCGTTGGTGCGGTTTTGAAACCAGAACCATTTGACAACTCAACTGTATTTTCCAGCAAGTTATCTGCGCGCAGCATACCTTTGGCACCATGCACTTCGACCCGTTGGTCATATCCATAGGTAGCACGACGTGAATTACTGATTTGACACAGTTTTCCGCTAGCAGTTTTCAGGGTTACAACAGCCGTATCAAAATCCCCAGCTTCACCAATTTCAGGGTCCACAAGGCAGGATGCAGCAGCGGTTAGCTCAACCGGGTCTTCACCCAGCAAAAACCTTGCCATATCCAGATCATGGATCATCATATCACGGAATATTCCGCCGGACGTTCTGATATATCCGATCGGTGGTGGCGCGGGATCACGAGAGAGGATTGTAACAATCTCGACGTTGCCAATCACTTGATCTGAAATCTGTTTTTGCAAATGCGCAAAATTCGGGTCGAAACGACGATTGAACGCCGTCATAAACGGTACGCCAGCCTTTTCCACCACCGCCAAACATTCGCGAATACGGTCAACGGATAAATCTACCGGCTTTTCGCAAAATATGGCTTTGCCATTTGCAGCAGCTTCGTGAATTAAATCATAATGCGTTGTCGTAGGCGTCCCGATGACAACCGCATCAATGCCCGGATCGCGCAACATTTCTTCGCTGGTCATGACCGCAGCACCTAGATCGGTGGCCAAAGCATCAGCGGCAGCAGGCAAGAAATCAGACACAGCAGCAGCGCGCGCCGTATCCATACCCTTAAGGGTTTTACCATGCACTTGGCCAATACGGCCACATCCAAGAAGTCCGATATTCAACATAATCTAGCCTTTCAATGCAGATAAAACACGGCGCGCTGCCGCGACGGTGGGATCATGAGTATCTTTCAAAATTGCCACCCGATCAAAGCGACTTGAATCGGCATTCACCGCCGTGCGCATCGCGTCACCAAACGCCATGCGCAATTCTGTACCAATATTGAACTTACAGATATTGGTTGTACGCGCCAGACGCGTGCGCTGTTCAACCGGTACGCCAGATCCGCCATGGATTACCAGAGGAACGGATGTCAGTGCCTGAATGGCAGCGATCCGTTCTTCGTCCAGACCGCCCTGTTTATCCTGCTGCAAATGAACATTACCCACGGATATCGCCATTGCATCGACATTGGTTTCGGTGGCGAACGTAGCCGCCTCTTCTGGATTCGTGCCTGAAGAGGTTTCACCATCTGCATATCCAACAAATCCGATTTCACCTTCACAAGAAATCCCAGCAGCATGTGCCATGTCGGCGATCTGCTTGGTTTCCTTTATATTCTCGGCCAAGGATTTGCGCGACCCATCATACATGAGCGACGTGAAACCACTGTCCAAGGCAAGCGCACAATCATCATAAGTATAACCATGATCCAGATGCGCCACCACGGGAACAGACGCACTTTCAGCCAAATGACGGAACATTTTCCCCAGGATCGGAAGCGGTGTATGTTCACGGCAACCTGGCCCCGCTTGCAATATCACTGCACAATCTTCAGCCTCTGCAGCCGCTACAAACGCCCGCATATCCTCCCAGCCAAGTGTGACCAACCCACCAACGGCGTAACCACCCTTTAGCGCGGGTTGTAAAACATCTGCGAGAGTTACGAGAGGCATTATTTAAACTTCGCGATCATGTCTTTGATACCTGGAATTGTTTCAATCTGATAAGCATGACTTGGCTGAAAATACTGTATCAACGACCGCTGCGAAAGACCGCCCAAGATGGTGAAATAGTACATTTGGTAACCTGGCAGAACCGCACATGGGTGATATCCAGAATCCAAACAAATGGTGGACCCGTCTACTAGATGGTATGCGTCCCCTGCCTTGCCTTCTTCGCGTTGCAACATCTGCACGCCCGACCCATGATTGGGTTTGAATCGAAAGTTGTAAGTTTCATCATGGCGTGTTTCCAACGGCAAACGATCCGTGTCGTGTTTGTGACTTGGAAAGCCTGACCAACCACCTTCGCCAACAGTAAACAATTCGGACACGAGTAGGCGTCCAACTTTGTCGTGGTATTTCGTACCAAGAATGTGCTTAATCTTGCGGTGGGTTTTAGTCTCGTCCGATCCATACTGTACTTTATCCAGCTCGTCTGACCGAACGGCGAACGCATCCAACACTTTGTCATAGCGCGCACCAGCAACAAATACCTCTGCCGCATCACTAGTACAAACCATCGTCGCACGTGCGGCTGTTGGGACATATACGCCCTCTGGTTCGCCGTCCCAAACATCTTCGGTGCGCTGACCAAGACCAGTGCATTTGAAACCTTCCACGTCCACATCCACAGTGCCTGTCGCTGGTACGATGCATGTTTCATACCCTGGGACAGCATATTCAAATGCCTGCCCTTTTGTCAGTTTGACAATATTGAAATAGTTCAACGGGACAGTGGTATCGTCAATATCGACGATTGGCTTATTCTGGTTATCAAACGGAGCAATATGCATGGTTTCCCCTAGCTTTCAGTTGGGCCGGGATGGTCGGCCAGAAATTGAGTTAGTGTTTCAGTATCCGCCATTGCAGGTGCACAGCCTGGACGAGATACGGTTATGGATGCGCAAGCAGATCCGCGCAACAAGGCGGTTTTAATATCGTACCCGTCAGCAATTGATGTGACAAATCCAGCCATGAAACTGTCGCCAGCTCCGGTAGGTTTTAACGCATCAACAGGATAAATACCGGTACGTATTTCCTGACCTTCAGCAAATGTAATCGCGCCCAGATGTCCCATCTTGTACACCACCAACGCTGCTGTAGTTTCGGATAATACGCGGGCTTTATCCAGACCTTTGTCTATATGACCTGCCATAAAACCGAACTCTTCATCATTGCCGACGATCATGTCTGCTTTGTCCGCGGCAGCACTCAGAACGTCCGATGCTTCGGCTGCCGATGTCCACGAGTATGGGCGGTAATCAACGTCAAAAATAATCGGCAAGTTGGCTGCACGTGCCAGATCGAACGCGTGGAACGTGGCAGTGCGTGATGGTTCCGCTGCAAATACTGTTCCTGCGGTAATCAAAGCGCCATACTTGTTATAGTCCACAGCTGATACGTCAGATTTATTCATCTGAAAATCGGCAGCGCCATTGCGGTAAATAACGGATTGATGGTCTTGGACACGGGTTTCATAGACAGCCAAAGAATTCCTATATTCACCACCGACAGGGGTGACATAGCGCGCGTCCACTCCGTAATGTTTCAACTGGTTTACGCAGTAGCGCCCAACACTATCGTCGGACACACGTGTGACCAAAGCCGAGCGACCGCCAAGTTTACAAATTCCCGCAGCAATGTTGGCAGAAGATCCGCCCAGGCCGACGGTCATATTTTGCGCATCCTGCGTTGCTGTACCCGGTGGGTCTGGGTATAGGTCCATTCCCGCGCGCCCTATGACCACGAAATTATTGGCCTTTATTCCATTCAAAAGCGAGGACATCTAAACGCCCTTACGCTGGCGTTTACGCGTTGCTTCCCACTCTTTGTGGGCTTGAACGACGCGATCACTGTCGGAAACATGCGGCGTGCCGACTTCCCACCACGTATGCCCCTCGGCCGTCCAACCATCATAAGGATCGACCTTCATCACAATGACATATGTTTGATCAGCCGCCTTGGCGCGCGCAAAAGCTTCGGACAGATCAGCAGGGTTTTCTACAGTTTCGGCCAATGCACCCAAAGATCGCGCATGCGCCTCGAAATCAACGCGCACTTGATGCGTGGCAGTTGGCGTGTCTGCAATCAGATTGTTAAAACTCTCGTTGCCTGTGTTGTTCTGCAGCTTGTTAATCACAGCAAAACCACCATTGTCCAAAACCATCACGATCATTTTTTTCTGCGTCAAAACAGATGAATAAATGTCGGAGTTCATCAACAGGTAGGATCCATCACCCGTAAACACAATCGTATCCCGATCGGGCTCTTTTTCCGACTGAGCAATGCGTGCGCCCCAGCCACCAGCAATCTCGTACCCCATGCACGAAAATCCAAATTCTACGTCTACAGTACCAATATCTAAGGTGCGCCAGTTGGCGGTCACTTCTGCTGGCAAACCACCTGCTGCGGCAACAACGCGGTCGCGTGGATCACAGTTTGCGTTCACCACACCAATTGCTTGCGCATAAGACGCGGGGCCATTTTTGAGCGAGGTGTTTTTGGCGACATAAGCGTCCCAAGCGGCACGTTCTGATCGCGCCTGTGCTGTCCAATCGCCAGGTGATTGGTAACCAGATAACTTCGCCCCCAAATTGGAAAGCCCAACTTTCGCATCCCCGACAACTGTCAAAGACATGTGTTTCGCCGCATCATGGCGTGCCGCGTTCAATCCAATAATTTTCGCGTCCTTGGCAAAAGCTGTCCAAGAGCCTGTTGTGAAATCTTGCAACCGTGTGCCAACCGCCAAGATCACGTCGGCCTGTTCCGCAATTGCATTAGCAGAATTTGATCCCGTCACACCGATTGGCCCGATATTCAAGTCATGGGTCGCCAATAAATTTGCCCGCCCAGCAATCGTCTCGACGACTGGAATTTGATGCGCTTCAGCAAAGGCTGTCAACTCTGCCACGGCACCCGAATACTGAACACCACCACCTGCGATAATCATCGGTCGCTTGGCAGTTTTCAACAGTGCAACAGCATCGGCAATCTCGGCGACGTCAGGTGTTTGACGGCGTATCCGATGAACCCGCTCTTGGAAAAACTCGACAGGATAATCATACACCCAACCTTGCACATCTTGCGGCAATCCGACGAATGCTGGACCGCAGTCAGCCGGATCTAGCATCGTGGCGAGTGCTGCGGGTAAAGACTGAATTATTTGTGCAGGATGCGTGATACGATCCCAATAACGACTAACGGCTTTGAACGCATCGTTGACGCCAAAAGTCGGATCACCAAAATGTTCCAGCTGCTGTAAAACAGGATCGGGTAGACGTGTGCTGAACGTATCACCACAAAGCATCAAAACTGGCAGACGATTGGCGTGCGCCAACGCGGCACTCGTCAACAAGTTCGCTGTCCCTGGCCCTGCAGACGCAGTGCAAAACATAAAGCGACGACGCAGATGTGCCTTGGCATAGGCCGCCGCGGCGAATCCCATGCCTTGCTCGTTCTGACCTCGATACAATGGCAGCGCATCTTGGTTGGCATAAAGCGCCTCGCCCAGACAAGTAACATTACCATGGCCAAAAATGCCAAAACCACCACCGCAAACACGTACTTTCTCGCCGTCAATTTCAATAAACTGCGCGGTAAGATACCGAATGATTGCTTGAGCAACCGTCAGTTTTAAGGTTCCATTTTCCTGTGTCAAAATGCTCTCCACGCGCCACTTGTTCGAAAGCGCACCGTTATGGGTATTGACCGTTACGCTCAAACAAGGTTACATAAATTGCAACCGGTTGCAATAACATTTCCAAGGGAGAAATCGCATGACTGAGATTAGAATTGGAATCCTTGGTGGCGGCTATATGGGCAAGGCTCACGCGGCTGCTTTTGCCGCTGTTGGTAGCCTTTTTGAAACGCCCTTACGCCCTGTTCTGGAAATGGTTTGTGCAACTTCAGACGCCAGCGCTGAGCGATATCGGCAGGCGTTCGGTTTTGCGCGTGCCACCACAGATTGGCGCGAACTGGTAAATGATCCAGATGTTGACGCTGTCGTCATCGCAACACCGCAAGCAACGCACCGTGAAATCGCAGAGGCCGCATTTGCGGCAGGCAAACCCGTTCTTTGCGAAAAACCAATGGGCGCATCGCTGGAAGACAGCCGCGCGATGTTAACCGCAGCCGAAGCATCTGAATGTATTCATATGATCGCATTCAATTATATCCGCACACCAGCGTCTCAGTATGCGCGTCAATTAATTGCCGAAGGTCGCATTGGCGACATCACATGGTTTCGCGGCGAACATACCGAAGATTTTTTGGCAGACGCCACCCTGCCCGCCACGTGGCGAACGCAAGGTATTGCAAATGGCACGATGGGGGATTTGGCACCCCATATGATTAATGCGGCGCGGGCTTTGATCGGCCCAATTGCATCTTTGATCTCCAGCGCCGAAACCGTGCACACGGACCGCCCAGGCGGCACCGTCACCAATGACGATCAGGCGCAAATGATGTGCCGATTTGAAAACGGCGCGCAAGGTCATTTGTTTTTCAGTCGGATCGCGACGGGGCGAAAAATGGGCTATGCGTATGAAATTCATGGCACC
>CALDZS010000220.1 GCA_937944065.1 uncultured Amylibacter sp.
AAGCTGTTATATTGGTCACCCAAATCACCCGGCTCTTTGGTCACAGCGATTTGTTTTGTTAGGCCTGCGCCGAGGCTGTCTGTGCGTGCAACGATGATACCGTTGTCGATACCCAGTTCCAAGAAGGCATGGCGACATGCGCGAATTTTCTGCAAGAAATCCTCGTGTGGAACGGTAACCTTGCCATCTTGGTGGCCACACTGTTTTTCGTCAGATACTTGGTTTTCGATTTGCAGTGCACAAGCACCCGCTTCGATCATTTTCTTTGCCAGAAGGTATGTTGCCTCTGGGTTACCAAAGCCAGCGTCGATGTCGGCGATGATAGGCACAACATGTGTCTGGTAGTTATCAATCTGTTCTTGAACCGCTGCCTTTGCCTTCGCGTCAGGTGCCGCGTCTAGTGCGCGGAAAAGGCCGCCCAATTCACGTGCGTCTGCTTGGCGTAGGAATGTGTACAACTCTTCAATCAACGCAGGAACGGATGTTTTCTCGTGCATAGATTGGTCGGGCAATGGGCCAAACTCTGAACGCAACGCGGCGATCATCCAACCAGACAGGTACAGATATTTGCGTTTCGTGGTTCCGAAGTGCTTTTTGATTGCGATCATTTTTTGCTGACCAATGAAGCCATGCCAGCACCCCAGTGATTGGGTGTATTGCGAGCTGTCGGCATCATATGCCGCCATGTCTTCGCGCATAATATCTGCTGTGTATTGCGCAATGTCCAAACCCGTTTTGAAACGATTTTGCATGCGCATACGTTGAACGCTCGTCGCGTCAATTGCATCCCAAGAGTTTCCGTGTTCTTTTTTCAGATCTTCAACAGAATTGTGTGTGTCATCTTTGGGCATAGCCATATCCTCGGTTTTATAGGTTGTCGTTGCCGCCAGCTGGTTCGTTGGCGGGGTTGAAGCCTTTGTGCATAGATTCGGAAAATAATGCGCGTTGATTGTGAAGAATGCTTGCATTTATCGCGTAATCTTGTCACAAAATATTTGAAATATCCTGTAAATTTGTAAAGATTGTCACAATGGCAGAGCAAAAGATTTTCGCGGGCCCACGCATCAAAAGATTCCGGACATCACTGGATCTAAATCAAACAGCTATGGCTAAGGCACTAGACATATCGCCCAGCTATCTGAACCTTGTGGAACGCAATCAGCGCCCATTGACCGTGCAATTGATCCTGAAGCTAGCGAAAGTCTACAACCTGTCACCAGAAGAACTGGAAGGCGGTGCTGACAGCGTTGTAACAGGTCTAAAGGAAGTTTTCGCAGATAGCTTGCTAGAAGGTGAACTACCTGGATACGAGGAGCTGTTCGAGGTGGCAGACGCTGCCCCAAACGTCGCCAACGGAATTCTAAAACTGCATGCGGGCTACCGTAATCTGTTAACACGCCTTTCGGATTTGAATACTTTGATCGCGCAAGAAGGGGCCGCAGATGTTTCCGCTACTCATAGCTTAGCCCATGATCAAGTGCGCGCTGCGTTGGAAGATCGCCCAAACTACTACGACACGCTTGACCGTGCGTGCGAAGAACTTTCGCGCGATATCTTTGGTGATCGGGGGCTGTGGGCAGGGATGCAAGATTGGCTGCTTGGTAAACACCACATCCGTGTCCAGCTGCTGCCAGTCGAGGTGATGCCAGAATGGCGGTCACGTTACGACAAGCATTCGCAACGTTTGTTCATATCAGATCGTCTGTCCTGGGCTGATCGGATAGAGGCGTTGGCGATGCACGTTGCTCTGTTCGGTCTTTCAGATGATCTAGATCGTGCCGCATTGCGCGCAGGGCTGCAACAGCCAGACGAACTGGCCTTGGTGCGTCTGTACATGGCACGCTATGCGGCCCACGCATTGATGATGCCGTATCGCAAGTTCCAACAAACCGCGACCCGCATCAAATATGATGTAGAGGCGCTGGCCGCGCGATTTTCCGTCAGCTTTATGCACGCTGCCTTTCGGTTGACCACGCTAGGACGTACAGATGCAAAGGGGCTTCCTTTTGCCTTGCTTGTAGTGGATCAAGCTGGCGCGTCGCTGGATCGGTTGGGAACGGAGGGATTTCCAAAGTCTGACTTTGGCGGCGGCTGTGGTCGACTGGATGTCTACAAGTGTTTTGCAGCCCGCGGTCGTTTGCATGTCTCTGATGTGGATCTGGGTCGCGATCACCGGTACGTCACGATTGCCAAGCTGGTTCACAAGGGTGCCGCTGCCCACGGCACGGCTGCCAGCGCACGTGCTGTGATGTTGGTCTTGGATGAAAGCTTGCGCGAAAAAACAGTCTATACCAGCCCCGACGATGCGGCCGTCATCGAGGTCGGCGTGAATTGTCGTCTGTGCGAACGCCCCCATTGTGCCGATCGCCATGATGCCCCTTTAACCAAACCCCTCGCATTGGACGAAGCTGCTTTCAGCATCTCTGCATTCGATTTCAAAGTCTGACCTTTGCAATAGTGGTTAACCTTGCGTAAATAAACCTCACCCTATGGTTAAAGATTAACCTGTGATTGAAAGAGAGCCACTGAGTATGATCACCCCAGTAATTCTATGCGGCGGCTCTGGTACGCGCCTATGGCCCTTGTCGCGCAAAAGCTATCCGAAACAGTTTTCGAAACTGTTGGGCGACCAGTCTTTGTTCCAGGCGTCAGCCAAACGAGTTAAAGGCGCAGGATTTTCGGCACCTATAGTCATCACCAACTCTGACTTTCGATTTATCGTAGTGGAACAATTGCAGGAAATAGGGATTGATCCGGGCGCGGTCTTGATCGAGCCGGAGGGCCGTAATACAGCACCCGCCGTTTTGGCCGCAGCGACCTATCTGCATGCCAACGATCCTAATGCATTGATGTTGGTGCTTCCAAGTGATCACAACATCCCAGACGTTATGGCCTTTGCCAAGGCCGTAGACGCAGGTCGTGTTGCAGCGATGGATGGCGATTTGGTCAGCTTCGGTATCAAGCCAACTCGTGCTGAAACTGGCTATGGTTATCTAGAAACAGAGGACAGCGATGCCGACGTGCTGCGCCTGATGCGTTTTGTAGAGAAACCTGACTTGCAAACCGCCCAAGCAATGTTGGATCAAGGTGGTTTTCTTTGGAACGCTGGTATTTTTCTGTTTACAGCCAGCGCAGTGATCAAAGCGTTCGAAGATCATCGACCGAACCTGCTGGCACCTGTGCGCAGTGCTGTAAAAGATGCAAAGGCCGACCTAGGGTTCTTGCGTCTTGCGGCGGAACCTTGGTCAAAGTTGGAAAACATTTCGATTGATTATGCGATCATGGAACCGTCAAAGAACTTAT
>CALDZS010000221.1 GCA_937944065.1 uncultured Amylibacter sp.
CTGGCTGGTATGCTCCATAATCGAAAACCCAGCGCCTTTGATCAGCGCCAAACGCTCTGCCTCGGTCAAATTACGCACAAATGGCGTGTTGCAAAATCTCGCGCATGCGGTCGCGCGCCTACGCATATCCCTGCATATCCGAGATCGGGCTTTTGGTATATTTTGCCGCGGCTTTGTTCCAAAAAGCAGTCGCGTCCATTCTCAGCACATCCTGTCCATTTTAAGCCGTCACATTAGGCGCAACGTTAAATGTTCCCAATCAATATACCTGCCGCAAACACCAGCGCGCCGCCCAAGATGACTTGGAACGCGGCGCGGAACCACGGGGTTTCCATGTATTTGTTTTGGATCCATGTGATCGCCCACAATTCTACCACCACCACAATCATGGCGATGATCGTGGCTGTCCAAAAATCCGTAATCAGATATGGCAATGCATGGCCCAGCCCGCCGATGGTGGTCATAATGCCAGCCGCCAGCCCGCGTTTCATCGGCGAACCGCGCCCCGAGATTACACCGTCATCACTGGCCACTTCGGTAAAGCCCATCGAAATACCCGCGCCCACAGATGCGGACAAGCCAACCAAGAAAGTCGTCCATGTATCACCCGTCGCGAATGCCGCAGCGAAGATCGGTGCAAGGGTCGACACAGACCCGTCCATCAAACCTGCCAGACCGGGTTGCACATAGGTCAGCACGAACTGGCGATGCTCTGCCGCCGCTTCGGCATCTTGTACATCTTCGCTGGCATGTTCGTCGCCCAATCTGCGCGCAAGGCTTTCGTGATCACGTTCCTCTGCTGCCAACTGCCCTAGCAATTTACGGGTATCTGCATCGGTGACACGGGTGGCCGCCACGCGGTAGAACCGTTCTGCATCCGCCTCCATCTGTTCGGCCACTTTACGCGTCTTCTCGATCCCAAGGGGGCGCACCAGCCAGTCGGGTTTGCGGGTAAAATATCCGCGCACATGATCGCGACGGATCAAAGGAATGGTGTCGCCAAATCGTTTCTTGTGCAAATCAATCAGACGGTTTCGGTGCTCCATTTCTTCGGCTTGCATGCCTTCGAACACTTTCGCACTGTCTGGAAATTCGTCGCGCAAGCCATCAGCGTAGGCCGCATAAATCCGTGCGTCATCCTCTTCAGATGAAATCGCTAATGCCAAAATTTCTTGTTCGCTTAGGTCACTGAACGAGCGGCGCGAAGGTTGGGTGAAACGTGTGAACATAGGGCAAATCCTTTCGCTGAATTATCCTCAACATATTGCGCCCACGCATTGCACGCAAACGCCTTATGCGGTTAAAAGGACGCAACCCAATTTGTCGGAGCATCTTATGACCAAAAGCATCACCATCACCCGCCCTGACGATTGGCATCTGCATTTGCGCGACGGCGATATGTTACGCGCAGTTTTGCCCGAAACCGCGCGCGACTTTGGCCGTGCAATTATCATGCCGAATTTGGTGCCCCCCGTCGTCACCTCCAAAGATGCTGCCGCGTATCGCGACAGGATTATGGCAGCATTGCCCACTGTAACCAGCTTTAAACCGCTGATGACATTGTATCTAACCGAGCGCACTGATCCCGCGGACGTTGCTGCGGCCTTTGAAGACGGGTTGATCCATGCGGTGAAATACTATCCTGCAGGGGCAACGACGAATTCAGATAGCGGTGTCAGCAATATCAAGAACGTCATGCAAGTATTGGAAAAGATGTCTGAAATCGGCCTGAACTTGTGCATCCACGGCGAAGTCACCAACCCCGAGATCGACATTTTCGACCGCGAAGCTGTGTTTATCGACACCATCCTAGATCCCTTGCGCAGTGAGTTGCCAGACCTGCGAATTACGTCTGAGCACATCACCACCAAACAAGGGGTTGATTACGTCAAAAGCGCTGATCAAAACCTTGGCGCATCGATCACCACACACCACTTGATCATCAACCGTAACCATATTTTGGCGGGCGGGATCAAGCCGCATTATTACTGCCTGCCCGTGGCAAAACGTGAAGAGCATCGTCTGGCCTTGCGCGCGGCGGCCACATCTGGCGACGCACGTTTTTTCCTTGGCACTGACAGCGCGCCGCATACGGATGCAAACAAACTGCTGCCTTGCGGCTGTGCAGGGTGTTTCACCGCCACCAACACATTGTCCTGCTTGGCTCATGTGTTTGAAGAGGATGGCGCATTGGACCAGTTGGAAAAATTCGCCAGCCTGAACGGCCCTGCGCATTACCGTTTGGCACCCAATGCGGACACGATCACATTGCAGAAAGAAAACAGTGCAGTGATCTATCCCAAATCAATCGCCACGGCGGATGGTGATGTGACTGTGTTCGATCCTGGATTTGATCTGCGTTGGCGCGTTGCCTAACTGTCCCATTTGTCTTGCATAGCAAGGATTGGTCGGATCAAGGGTAGTGCCGTTTTCTTGACCCAATGAAATGGCATTGGCTGAATTGGTGAAATTGGAAAAGGCAGGTCATTAGCATCTGCACCCAATGCGCGAGCGACCAGTGTTTTTGCCATCACTGACGTCATTACAATTCCGCGCCCAGTATAGCCCAGCGCCGCTGTCAGTCCCGGTTCAGGCTCGTGCAGATGCGGGGTGAAATCTGTGCTCGTCGCGATGCGACCTGACCAGTGGAATGGTACGTCGATGCCGTCGAGGATTGGGAAAACCTTACCAATGCCCGTTTTGATCCGTGACAATCCGCCAAAACTACGCACGTTTTCCGAGCTTCCGATGCACCCAAAGGCCAATCGATTGTCGGGCGTTTTGCGCGTGTAATAAATAACCCGTCGCGTGTCGGCCAAGCTGACAGACTTTGGCAGCACTTGCGTCATTTCATCATCCGTTAACACACGCGTTGCCCCAAGGATCGAGATCATTGGCAACACTGTCTGCGCCAATCCAGCGTGCAATCCTTGGCTATAGGCATTTGTTGCCAAGATGACCCGCTCTGCTGTGATCTGCCCCGAAGGTGTGGTTACAAGCCACTTCGCGCCGACCCGTTCAAGCCTGATCGCAGGTGTATGCGCAAAGATGTTAACACCCGCTGCCAATGCTGCGGTCGCAAACCCTCGGGTTAGGGACAGTGGTTGCACCTGCCCTGCGGTTTCATGAAACTGCCCAAATTGATATGTCGCAGCACCTGTCACCAACGCCACTTCAGCCGCATCCATCGCCCTTATCTTTGCCCCTTCGGCGCGCCAAGCAGACCCTAGACCGTCCAAAAATCGCGCAGATTTCGGCCCATGTGCTACCTGCGCCCAACCTGATTGGATCGGTGAGCATTGGATACCCAGTCGCGCAATATCGGCGAACAAATCCGTCGCACCAGTCAACGTCGCTGCAACCAAATTATCGCCGATCCGCGTTCCGAACCGTTCGCGGAAACAGTCAGGCGTGTCTTTCCACATCGGATTGGCCTGCCCGCCATTCCGTCCGGACGCCCCCCACGCAACATCGCCTGCCTCGATCAGCACAGTATCCACGCCCGCTTCGGCCAGACCAAGTGCGGTGCGTACCCCTGTCAGCCCCCCGCCAACGATACAAATATCGGTGCTTATTCGGTCTTGCAACGCGGGCAAGGCGGGCATCGAAATGGCAGTTTCGCCCCAAACACATGTTTGATTATAGTCTGTCACGGCGCCTAGATTTGACATTTCCAACCCTTCAGGCTTAGATTTTTAGCTCATAAATCGAGTTATCCACAGGATATCCAGATATGCTTATCCGTTAACTTGTGTCATAAAGACGCCAATCAACAAACCGTATTTCTGACCCGACAGGCAAATTAATGAACGAGATTAGCCCCTTAAACAACGCAGTTCCTGCGCAAGACGCAGAATCGAACGCTCTGCCGCACAATATTGAGGCGGAGCAGGCGTTGCTGGGTGCCCTGTTGGTCAACAATGACGTCTATGATCGCATTGCATCGACCGTCAAAGAAATCCATTTCTTTGACCCTGTGCATGGGCGCATCTTTGGTGTTGTTGCCGCGCGTATTCAAAAAAATGCGCTGGCCTCGCCCGTCACGATCAAAGCGTTCATGGAAGACGATCCTGGGCTGGAAGAGTTGGGCGGCCCTGCCTATCTGGCACGTCTGGCCGGTGCGTCCGTGTCTGTGTTTGCCGCACGTGACTATGCGCAGATGATTTACGACATGGCGATCCGTCGCGATCTGATGGCGATCGGCGACGAGATTTCGAACAAGGCAGGTCTGGTCGAGGTCGGCTCTGACCCCAATGACCAAATTGTCGAGGCGGAACAACAGCTATACGCCCTGTCCGAACAGGGCCAAGTCGACAGTGGATTTCAAAGCTTTTTGCAAGCCGTCACCGATGCAGTGAACATGGCCAATGCGGCCTACCAACGCGATGGTGGGCTTGCGGGAATTTCCACCGGTCTGACCGACATGGACAAGAAACTGGGTGGTTTGCATCCGTCAGATTTGTTGATCCTTGCGGGTCGTCCATCGATGGGTAAAACCGCGCTCGCCACCAACATCGCGTTTAACATTGCCAAGAAATACAAAAAGGGTGTGAAACCTGACGGCAGCGAAGGCGCTGTTGAAGGTGGCGTTGTCGGCTTTTACTCGCTGGAAATGTCAGCCGAACAGTTGGCCGGTCGTATCCTGTCCGAAGCCGCCCAAGTGCCCAGCAATCTGATCCGGTCTGGCGACATGAGCGAAGAGGAATTCCGACGATTCGTCCAAGCGGCCAAAGACCTCGAAACTTGCCCGTTGTTCATCGATGACACAGCCGCCTTGCCGATCAGCCAATTGGCCGCCCGCGCGCGCCGTTTGACACGTACGCACGGTTTGGACGTACTGATCATCGACTATCTGCAACTGGTACGCCCCGCGACCGCCAAAGACAGCCGCGTGAACGAGGTGTCGGAAATTACCCAAGGCCTGAAAGCCATCGCCAAGGAATTGCAGATCCCCGT
>CALDZS010000222.1 GCA_937944065.1 uncultured Amylibacter sp.
CATCTATCAAAAGATAATTTCCTTCGACGATTAGAATTTGATCGGTTCTTTTTACAACATCAGCATCAGCAATAGAAATATCTTTGTTGCGGTCAAAAACAGGTATCGAAATATCATCCGAGTTCGCAGCTAACTTGCTAATAAGGTCTATAAATCCAACAACATCAAACGTTGCGGGAGACCCTTTTCGAGACAACATTCCTGTTTTCGACAGCGTTTCGTTATCTAAGTGAAATCCGTCCATTGGGATGATTTTCGACGCAAACCCTCTATGTTGGAATTGCGCATGCAGTTTCTTGGCTAAGGTCGTTTTCCCAGAACCAGGCGCGCCAGCTATAGCTACCATGTAGCGTTTCTTATCTTTCACCAACTCTATCAGTCGTTCGGCAAGTAGCTCCGCATCCATCAGTCAGTGGCCGTATTCGCTGGCGGCTCCATTGCACCTGTCATCATCGCGACAGCATCGGACATCGAAATCTCTTTTGGATCTACAGTACACAAACGCCGTCCCAGTCGATGGATATGAATACGGTCGCACACTTCAAAAACATGTGGCATGTTGTGCGAAATCAGCACGATCGGCATGCCCTTGGATTTAACGTCTTGAATTAGATCCAGAACGCGACGAGATTCTTTTACACCTAGTGCAGCAGTTGGTTCATCCATAATAACCACCTTGGATCCAAACGCCGCGGCGCGCGCAACAGCGACACCTTGGCGCTGACCACCAGACAGCGTTTCAACAGTTTGATTGATGTTTTGGATTGTAAGAAGCCCAAGCTCTGACAATTTGTCACGTGCAAATGTTTCCATTTTCTTATGGTCCAATTTGCGAAACACCTTACCCATAATTCCTGTTTTACGAATTTCGCGGCCAAGGAACATATTGTCGGCGATGGACAGGGCTGGTGACAGCGCTAAGTTTTGATAGACGGTTTCAATGCCCGCGTTGCGCGCTTCCTCTGGAGTATTAAAGTGAATTTGTTTTCCATCCAGTTCTATTGATCCATGATCAGGTACCGTGGCGCCAGAAATCGCTCGGATCAGGGTGGTTTTTCCTGCGCCATTGTCGCCGATTACGCCCAGAACTTCGTTTGGATACAGGTCGAAATCAGCGCCATTCATCGCAACAACTGTGCCGTATCGTTTCATTAAACCACGTGCGCGAAGCACCGGCTGAATTGTGTTTGCCGTCACATTCATTGTGAAGCCCTCCGTAGCCATTGATCTAATGCAACAGCGATCAAAACCAAGTTACCAACGGCGAACATTTGCCAATAATCATCTACGCCGGCTAACGACAATCCAGTGGTGAACACGCCAACGATCAGCGCACCTAATACAGAACCTGGAATTGACCCGCGCCCACCGAACAATGAGGTGCCGCCGATTACCACAGCGGTGATGGTCGCCAAGTTTATATCCTCGAATGAGATCGGGGAAATTGATCCGACGCGACCAATCGCGACCCATGCACCAAATCCGCAAATTAGACCCGCAACAGCGTAGACTGAAATTATGGTACGATCGGTTTTGATGCCAGATAGCATCGCCGCCTCTGGGTCATCGCCGATGGCATAAACATGACGACCCCAAGCTGTGTGTTGAAGAATGTACCAGAATAATATTGCAAGCAGGATCAAGGCTATACCACCATATGTTATGGTAGCGCCAAAAGGCCGTGCGGCGGCTTCGCCAAACCAAAGCAGCGAAGGTGCATTCGCCTCGATATCAGAGTTGCGGATGGATTCCGATCCTGAGTACCAAAGCTTCAGTGCGGTAAAAACTGACAAAGTTCCAAGTGTGACGATGAATGGCGGCAGTTTGATCTTGGCAACCAAGAAACCATTGAAAGCACCCATAAGCGTGCCAATTGCCATTCCCGCAGCAATCGCTAAAGGAAGTGGAACCCCCGAGGAGACAGCCAACCGTCCCATTACAAACGTGGAGACAACTAAGATAGCTCCGACTGAGAGATCGATGCCTGCTGTCAAGATGATAAGGGTTTGCGCGATGGCAACTATACCGATTACCGTGACCTGTTGAAGCACAAGTGATAAAACGCCTGGTGTTAGAAAACGCGGCGCGATAATGCCAAACACCAAAATACTAACAAGCAGAACCATTGCAGGTACAAGAGTTGGATAATCTCTCACCGCGTGGCGGATTATTGAGAGAGCCGATCTATCGTCTCGTTTAAAAGCAGCGACCGCATCATCTGCATCGCTTAGGGTTTTTTCAAAATCTGGTTCAATTTGGCTCATGGCGCAGTTATTTCCCTAGTATTTTTTGCGAAAGGGCGACGCAATCGCCGCCCTTCTTTGTTCAAGATTTCAAGGGTACCTAGATCAACCCCAGCAAAGCTCTGTGCCCTTTGTAGAGTCGATTGAGGGTACACCTTCGACAGGCTGGTCGGTAACCAAATTCACACCTGTGTTAAAGAAAGTTAGACCGTCTGATGCAGCGGGTTTTGTACCGTCTTTAGCGTAAGCCGCAATCGCTTCGATCCCTTTCGAGGCCATCAGAAGAGGGTACTGCTGCGACGTTGCACCAATGACACCTGACTTAACGCTAGCAATTCCTGGACAACCGCCATCAACTGAAACCACAAGAACATCTTTTTCCTTTCCAGCTTTCTTCAGCGCTTGATATGCGCCTTCAGCTGCGGGTTCATTGATAGTGTAAACAACGTTCATGTCAGGCTCTTTAGCCAACAGATTTTCAACGGATTTAACGCCACCTTCTGGGTTGGCACCTGAAGATTCATGACCGATAACGCGTGGATCAGTTTCTGACCCCATGACTTTTAAATTAGGAACTTCGATACCGAACCCAACAAGAAAACCTGTGTCACGTTGAACATCAACCGAGATGTTGTCTTTGTTGATGTCTAGCATTCCGATTTTAGCGTCTTTAGCCGCATCACCCAGCGTCGCCTTGGCCCATTTACCAATCAGCAAACCTGCTTCAAAGTTATCTGTTGCAAAGGTCATATCTTGTGCGTCTGGATCAGCAAGCGGTGTATCAAGTGCGATAACTAAAATGCCAGCCGCGCGTGCTTTTTTCAGGGCAGGAACGACGGAATCGTTCGAGGCAGTAATCAAAATTCCTTTGGCGCCAGCGGCCATGCAGTTTTCAATCGCGGTCAGCTGTGGTCCAGCGTCACCATCTACTTTACCTGCATAAGATTGCAGGTCGATGCCGGCCTCTTTTGCTTTTGCCTCTGCACCTTCCTTCATTTTCACGAAGAAGGGGTTGGTGTTGTTCTTTGTTATCAAACACGCTGCTGTACCGGCCGCAAAAGTAGCCGATGTTGAAAGCGCTGTAAGTGCAACCGCTCCAAGTGCGGATGTGATCAATGTCTTTTTCATTAGTAGTCCTCCCAATTGATAAATATTCATCAGTGTCGTTTTCTTATTGAGTATCCAAGCTGCGAGTGTGTGCAAATGGAACTCAAAGTAACTCACCCAAGACCCAAAGATCACGATTCGCGTCGTTCTGTCAATAAATAAATCAGATTGATTTATTTATCTAAATCGTGCAAACATTATCTCACTTCCTAGGATACTTGACGTATGTTATGTCGACTGAATGATGAAATGGGCATCGATAAAAAATGCTAAAATTTGGAA
>CALDZS010000223.1 GCA_937944065.1 uncultured Amylibacter sp.
TTTGGCTTTCTCGCGGACAATTTTCAAAAACTCGCCGGCGGTTAATTCCACCTCGCCGCGCGCTTTACGCTGTGCATTCACGGCGGTGCGCAGAAACGTCATGTTGCCAACGCCTGGTATTTCAACCGGGTAATGGAACGCCAAGACAAGGCCTGCCGCAGCACGTTCTTCTGGGTCCATATCCAACAAATCCGCGCCGTCCAAGGTGACAGAACCACCCGTAACTTCGTATCCATCTTTACCAGCAAGCACATAAGAGGCAGTGGATTTACCCGACCCGTTCGGGCCCATAATGGCATGAACTTCGCCCTCGCCGATTTTCAAATCGACGCCTTTAAGGATTTGTTTATCCTCTTCTTCAAGGCCAACCTGTAGGTTTTTAATCTCTAGCATCTTCACTGCTCCGTTTGTATTTCTTGCGCTTTTGCGCGTTAACTTTTAGGCAAATGCCCGTATTCCTGCTGTGTGAAGCGCGACACCGATGGCCGCCCCCAACACAAAAACTGCTAGCATCCATTGGATCGGTGCGGTCTTTTTACCAAAAACCATACAGGCCAAAACCAACGCGATAACTGCGACAACGCTGGCCCCTAGAAAAACCGTTCCCAACTTATTCAACGTCGTCCCTATATCAAAACCAATCTCGACCATAGCGCGCCTAAACGCCCAGAACTGGCCAAAATAAAAACCCCAGCCAAATCCAATTATGGAATAAATTGCATACACGTATTCTCAATCCCTATTGCAACATGCCCGCTACACTTACCACCGCACCACTTATGAAGAAGAACATTGGGAATGCATTCGTCACCAAATCGCCCCTTCCATACTCAACTTAGTCCTCTGTCGACGAATTACGGGTAATCAACTTCATCGCTCCGAACGCAGCCAACCCCAAAATCACCGAGAGAAGTAGGTTAAGCTTTACTCCTCCCCCTGCATTAGCGGCAAAACTGCCCAAAAATGCCAAACCACCAACGACTAGGCCGTATATCATCGGCATGGTTTTTGAAGTGATAGGACTCATAACTGCGTCTCCTTGATGCAATTCGGTTTAGCCAACCGAACCTTCCAAACTGATTGCGACCAGCGCCTGTGCTTCCATGGCGAATTCCATTGGCAACGCTTGCAGCACTTCTTTACAAAACCCGTTCACGACCAAAGCAACTGCCTCTTCCTCGTCCATTCCACGTTGACGGCAGTAAAACAGTTGTTCGTCATCTACTTTGGATGTCGTGGCTTCGTGTTCCACGCGTGCTGTGTTATTCTTTACTTCGATGTAAGGTACGGTATGGGCGCCGCATTTGTCGCCAATCAACAGGCTGTCACATTGGGTATAATTCCGCGCGTGCTTTGCTTTTGGATGCATAGACACCAATCCGCGATACGTGTTCTGTGCCTTACCAGCCGAAATCCCTTTGGATACAATCCGAGACTTGGTGTTCTTACCAAGATGGATCATTTTGGTTCCCGTGTCCGCTTGCTGCATATTGTTGGCAATCGCGATGGAGTAAAACTCGCCCTGACTATCGTCGCCACGCAAGATGCATGACGGATACTTCCACGTCACAGCGGAACCCGTTTCCACCTGGGTCCACATCACCTTGGCGCGGTCGCCACGACAATCTGCCCGTTTGGTTACGAAATTGTAAATGCCGCCTTTGCCATCCTCATCACCAGGATACCAATTTTGCACCGTCGAATATTTGATCTCGGCATCTTCTTGGATCACCAATTCAACCACAGCAGCATGTAACTGAGCTATATCGCGTTGAGGTGCGGTACATCCTTCCAGATAAGAAACATACGATCCTTTTTCTGCGATGATCAAAGTACGTTCAAACTGGCCCGTGTTTTCCGCATTGATGCGGAAATATGTAGACAGTTCCATGGGGCATTTAACGCCTTCAGGAATGTAAACAAACGACCCATCCGAGAATACTGCCGCGTTTAGTGTGGCATAAAAATTGTCGGATTGCGGTACGACGGTACCCAAGTACTTTTTAACCAAGTCCGGATGCTCTTGCACTGCTTCGGAAATCGACATGAAAATTACGCCAGCGGCTTTCAATTCTTCTTGGAAAGTTGTCCCAACGGAAACACTGTCAAACACAGCGTCAACAGCAACCTTGCGTTCGCCCTCGGGCACTTCAACGCCAGCCAACAAAGCCTGTTCTTTCAATGGGATACCAAGCTTAGCGTATGTTTCCAAAAGCTTTGGATCAACCTCGTCCAACGACTTTGGTTTTTCAATCATCGATTTTGGACGCGCATAGTAATATTGATCCTGAAAATCGATCTTCGGATAATCCACCATTGCCCATTCAGGCTCGGTCATTTTCAACCAACGACGATAGGCCGCCAGACGCCATTCCAGCATCCATTCAGGTTCTTTATTCTTTTCAGAAATCAAACGCACGATGTCCTCAGATAGACCCAAAGGGGCGTATTCCATTTCGACATCGGTCTCAAAGCCGTATTTATACTTTCCGCTCAACAATTTAACCGCATCTACGGTCTCTTGTTCAACGCCTTCTTTGGCTATCATCTCGTTCATATCATCCGATCCTTACGCCGCTTTCGCAGCAAATTTCTTATAGGATTTAATCCACGCGTCGGCAAAATCCAGAACTTCTTGTTTTGTTGTCGTTGGCCCCATCGAGACCCGCACCGCACTTGCCGCGGTAATGTCATCATATCCCATCGCCTTCAAGACCCGACTGGCCTTAACCTTGCCGCTGGAACAGGCTGACCCTGCGGAAATTGCGAAACCTGCCAAATCCATCTGCATAACTTGGGTTTCACCCTTCCAGCCAGGCACTGCAAAACAACTGGTATTTGTAAGGCGCGGCGCATCCTTGCCAAAAAAGAGAACATCTGATGCTGCATCAGAAATTCGATCTTCCAACAAGTTTCGCAGATCATGTAACGCATCCCAGTCACCCGCTTTACGTTCATGCTCTGCTGCCAGTGTGGCAGCACCGAAACCTGCAATTCCAACGACGTTTTCCGTGCCGGATCGGCGTCCTTCTTCTTGGCCGCCACCTGAAACTGTTGGCATAACTTCAACGCCAAGCTTTAAGCAAAGCGCACCAACGCCTTTCGGGCCGCCTAATTTATGCGCGGAGAGCATCAAAAAATCTGCACCAAGATCACCCAGATTGGTTCCAAATTTTCCAGCGGATTGAACCGCGTCAACCAAAACCATCGCGTCTTGCGCCCACGCTTTCTGGGCCCAGTGAATATTGTTTTGCAATACACCTGTCTCAGAATTTGACGCCTGAACCGCTAGTAAATCACCGTCAATCGTGCCCAGCTGCACTTCCCCGTGCTGATCGACGGGAATCACTGTGTCTTGATGGGCAAAAACACAATCATGCTCCGCATTGGCACAGGCCACACGCCGTCCCTTCACGGCAAGCGTTGCCGCTTCCGTGGCACCTGATGTGAATACAACTTCGTTACGCTCAATGCCAACAAGTTCAGCAACCTGCTCACGTGACCGCTCAATGATCGCACGCGCCTGCCGCCCTTCGCTGTGCACGCTAGACGGATTACCAACAACATCCATTGCAGCTATCATCGCCGCACGCGCTTCAGGTCGAAGCGGTGTCGTCGCGTTCCAATCTAGATAAACACGGCTCATGCTTCGTCCACCAATTCAAACAAGCTTGGCACAGCAGGACATGGCGCCAGCTGGTTTTCCACCAAATCGCTTAAGCGCGTAGAATGCAAAAACACATAAACCTGTGCTGACAAGCTTTCCCACAAACGATTGTTCAATGACTGTGCGCGCGTGCCAGATGTCGCACCAGAAGCACCTGCCCCAGTTGACAAAGCATTCATATCTTCATCCACAGCTTTCAACACATCCGAAATTCGAATGGCATCCAACGGTTTACCAATGCGATAACCTCCTCCAGGACCGCGCACAGATGACACAATCCCCGCACGGCGCAATTTTACAAACAATTGCTCAAGGTAGGCCAAAGAGATATCTTGGCGCCCCGAAATTTCACTCAGATTCACCAATCGGTCCGTGCCCTCCATGGCCAAGTCCACCAGCGCGATCATCGCATATCTACCTTTTGTGCTCAGCTTCATAGTTTTTTGACCGAAATTGTTGACGGGACGCACCAGACACCTTAATCAAGCACGCTGTAGTGGGGCATATTATTCCTGATTTAGAACCATTCTAAATCTTCCGAGTAATTTCGTCAACAATGTCTCGCGCATAACTTTTAGATAAGGCGACTAACTATGCCCGAAGTCATTTTCCCTGGTCCCGAAGGCCGCCTAGAGGGTCGTTATCACCCACAGCCGCAACGTGACGCGCCGATTGCAATCATCTTGCATCCGCATCCACAGTTTGGCGGAACCATGAACAACAAGGTGGTCTACAACCTCCACTATGCGTTCCACAATATGGGCTTTACGGTTCTGCGGTTCAATTTCCGCGGTGTCGGCCGCAGCCAGGGCGAATATGATCAAGGTGTGGGCGAGCTGTCAGATGCAGCCGCTGCACTGGATTACCTTCAAGCCATGAACCCAAACGCAAAACACTGTTGGGTAGCGGGCTTTAGTTTCGGCGCTTGGATTGGCATGCAATTGCTGATGCGCCGACCAGAGATTTCTGGCTTCATATCTGCCGCCCCACCGGCAAACACATATGATTTCAGCTTCTTGGCACCCTGCCCGAGTTCGGGCCTGATCATCAATGGATCAGCAGATCGGGTTGTAAATCCAGCTGATGTCGAAGGTTTGGTTGGAAAACTGCACGAGCAAAAAGGTATCACAATTACCCACGAAGTAATCAACGGTGCTGGCCACTTCTTTGAAAAAGAGCATATGGACACTATGATCAGCTCTGTTGATGAATATGTGCGTCGCCGTTTGACGGAAAATACTCGCTAGTACTTTTCTTCATCTAAGCAACTCGCAGGCGCAACCAGATCCGCATTTGAACGAACCGATAAGAATTCGGTGCCGGAGGCACTACTTGTCCGCATTACGGATTTGATATGATACCGCCACAAGTCGGTTCGGTGCAATTTGTCGTAGACGGCGCGGATGTTGGCAAGCCGCGCATCACCCTTACGGCCAGATACCCAAATGCCTGTGCTTCCAGCATATCGCCGTCCAACCCAACGGCCTCGCAGGCGTTGACGGGTTGTGTCATCATTTGGCCTAACGCATTCATAATTGCGGGGTTACGCCGACCACCACCGCAAATCAACCATCTTGATGGATCGCTCGGGAAATGCATCTGAGCGGCATAAACACATGAAGCCGCCAACGCCGTTAAACTTGCCACCGCATCTTCGTCAGAGAGGTTGGAGGTTAGGTGTTCAATCTCAGAAAAATCGTTTCTATCCAATGACTTCGGCGGAGTGCGCGAGAAATAGTCATTCTCAAAAACTGCCTCTAACACTGCGGATTGAACCTGACCCGTTTTGGCCAACGCGCCATCCTCGTCAAACGTCACCCGGCGACGTGTCATCATGATATCATTGATCGGCGCATTCGCAGGACCTGTATCAAACGCCAGCAATGCGTTGGCATCGGTTGGCGCAAATTTACTAGGGTCGATCCAAGTGACGTTGCCGACACCACCCAGATTAACAAACGCAATCGGTGTTCTTAGCCCCAGCTGCTTGGCGCATGCAAAGTGAAAAAAAGGTGCCAGCGGTGCGCCTTCTCCGCCCGCGGCCACATCAGCCGATCGAAAATCCCAAACCACCGTTTTTCCAGTTATTTCAGCCAGTTGTGCACCGTCACCCATTTGATACGTGCGACCATTCTTGGGATCGTGCGCCAATGTTTGACCATGAAAACCAATCACCTGTGCATCGGGAAAATGTGCGATGACGTCAGCGTGAGCGTTTTCAACCACGTTTTGCGCAAGCCTCAGGTCTGTTTCATTCTCGCCGGGCCAACACCCGAGTGCTTGGTGTAAAATCGAAGCCTCATGTTCGGTATAGGGACGGAAATAGGATGCACCAAACCCAAGGATATCAACCCCATCGGTCAGGATCATCGCCCCATCCACACCATCCAGCGATGTCCCCGACATCAACCCGAGCGCCCATATCGGTGTGAATTTAGCCATAGCATGTTTCCTTTTGTCTAGGTCATGTTATACGGATGAAAACTAGATTTCAAAAGGATCAAAGCGGATGACATACAGTCCCAAATCACAGTTTCTGCAAGTCATGCAGCAACGGGGCTTCTTGCAGGATTGCACGGACCTACAAGGGCTTGACGAACGGCTTTTGCAAGGGACTATGCCTGCCTATATCGGTTTTGACGCCACCGCCGAAAGCCTGCATGTTGGATCGCTAATTCAGATCATGATGCTACGTTGGCTCCAGAAAACTGGACATAAACCTATCACATTGATGGGGGGCGGTACGACCAAAGTCGGCGATCCATCGTTCAAAGACGAATCTAGACCACTGATTTCAGACGATATTATCGCTAAAAACATGGCGGGAATCCGCACTGTTTTTGACAAATACTTGTCATTCGGCGAAGGCGAAACTGACGCCATGATGGTGAACAACGCCGATTGGTTGGATGATTTGAACTATGTCGCGTTCTTACGCGATTATGGCAAACATTTCACGATCAACCGCATGATCGCCCTTGAAAGTGTTAAACAGCGTCTGGATCGTGAACAACCGCTGACATTCCTAGAGTTTAATTACATGTTGTTACAAGCGTATGATTTCATGGAATTAAACCGTCGCTATGGTTGCGCGATGCAGATGGGCGGATCAGACCAGTGGGGCAATATTGTCAACGGGATTGATCTTACACGTCGCATCAACAAGCAACAAGTTTTCGGCTTAACCACTCCTTTGCTAACCAAAGCCGACGGCTCCAAAATGGGCAAGTCAGCGTCGGGTGCGATTTGGTTGAACGAAGCCAAACTCAGCTCGTACGATTTTTGGCAATTTTGGCGCAACACTTTGGACGCAGATGTTGGCAAATTCTTGAAACTGTTCACCGAATTGCCATTGGACGAATGCGAACGCCTTGCCGCACTGCAAGGTGCGGACATTAACGAGGCCAAGATCACACTTGCCAACGAAGTCACCGCACTGTGCCACGGTTCGCAAGCGGCAAAGGATGCTGAAGCGACCGCGCGTCAGGTGTTTGAACAAGGCGGTGTTGGGGATGATTTGCCAACGTTGGAACTGACAGCAGATGAAATCGGTGATGGTATCAGTTTTACCCAGCTATTGGTGCGATCTGGCTTGGTCGGATCTGGCAAAGACGCAAAGCGGGCAATAAGTGCTGGCGCGGCGCGACTGAATGACGAGGCCGTTAGTGACGCTGGTTTGATGCTGTCAGTTGATGACATCAGGGCCACGCCGAAATTGTCAGCAAGCAAGAAAAAACACGGGCTGGTAAAGCTGGCCGGATAACATCCAGCCAGCTTGCCCTAGTGTTAATTTCCTAGCATCCATTCGCCCTTGGGGTGGAATGCGTGAAATGCAAAGGCGAAGCTGACATCGTGGACAACATCCCTACCCGCGGCATCTTTCACACGTATTGAACCAACATCGCGGCCCTTGGCAATTGTTCCACTGTCCAGCGCAGAAGCAGTCCCTGCGGCCCATGTCAGCGTATAGCCCGCCTCGGTTACAGTCTTGTTCGATTTAAA
>CALDZS010000224.1 GCA_937944065.1 uncultured Amylibacter sp.
GATGAAACTGTTTGTGGGGCTGGGCAATCCCGGCGCGAAATACCAAAATAATCGCCATAACATTGGATTTATGGCACTGGATGAAATCGCCCGCGACGCGGGTTTTGCCCCATGGCGCAAGAAATTCCAGGGTCAAGTCAGTGAGGGACGTTTTGGATCGACCAAGGTCACATTGCTGAAACCCGAAACCTTTATGAACTTGTCGGGGCAATCCGTGGCAGCAGCCGCGCAATTCTACAAAATTGACACCAGCGATATCACTGTATTTCACGACGAACTGGATTTGGCACCGGCGAAATGCCGTGTCAAAATGGGGGGCGGTCACGCAGGGCATAACGGATTGCGATCCATTCACAGTCATATCGGGCCAGATTATCAACGCGTGCGCATGGGCGTTGGACATCCGGGGCACAAAGATAAGGTTTCGGCCTATGTCTTGAATGACTTTGCAAAATCCGATGCGGCGTGGCTCGATGATCTCTTGCGCGGAATTGCAGATGGCGCACCGCATCTGGCAAATGGAGATGCGGCGGCGTTCATGAATGCGGTCGCATTGCGCACGGTGCCGCAACGTCCCAAACCCAAAGCCTCGCCAGAAGCAAAATCAGTGGTTATTGAGAATGCACCAGACACCAGATCAGCATTGCAAAAGCTGATGGACAAATTCGGAAAGTAATTATCCCCAATGGACATGGCGCAGATCACAGACACAGTAGGTGCGCTTGGCGGGCGTTTGGTTCGGGGCGATTTGGCTGGGCTAAAGCGGCTGATCAAAATCAATACACTATTTGATCGCGACAAAATCGTGTGGAATTTTTCCAACATGAACAAATTGGCACACACAGTGACATTGAAATGTGCCAGCGACACACCTAGTACCCTGCCCCACGCGCCGCGCAAAATTATCAGCGAGTATACATTCCAAGGCGAAACCCAATCGCTGTCAGACTTCAAAACCGACCGCAACGTGACCGCGTTCTTGGTAATCAAAGACGGCGCCATAGCATCTGAAGAGTATCTGCAAGGCACGGGTGAATTTGACAGCCGTGTGTCATGGTCCATGGCCAAAAGCGTGATTTCGCTGCTGTTGGGCGCTTTGATGGACAAGGGCTTGGTTCCCAAGGACGCCTTGGACTATCAGTTGGTTGACCACCTGCCCGCGCTTAAGGGATCTGGATATGACGGCGCGACATTACAGAACGTCTTGCAAATGACCAGCGGCGTTGCCTTCAACGAAGATTACCTCGACTATCATTCCGACATTAACCGTATGGGTCGATTGTTGGCCGTCGGCGGATCGATGGATGCATTCGCAGCCAGCCTTGGTACCGCGCGCACGCCGAACGAGTATATGTCCTACGTTTCTGTCGACACGCATGTCATAGGTATGATGATCCGAGCGCTAACAGGCCAAGAAATCGGCCCTCTGACGATAGAGCATATTTTCAGACCTCTTGGCCTAGAACACGATCCAATTTTCATAACCGACAGTTTCGGCGAACCGTTCATCTTGGGCGGTCTGAACATGACCACCCGCGACTATGCGCGCATTGCGCTGATGGTGCTGAACCAAGGCACCTGGAATGGACAACAGATTGTATCCGCCGAATGGATTGCAAAATCAACTGCCCAATCCGCACCGCCGATGCTGCCTGAAAAAATGGATATCCCCGAGGGTTGGTTGGGATATGGCATGCAATGGTGGATACCTCAGAACCCAGAAGGCGGCGAAGTTTACGGCATTGGGATTTATGGCCAATACCTATACATCAATCCCAAGTATAACGTAGTAATTGCGCAAAATGGTGGCGACGTCGACTTTAAAGAAGGTGAAGGTATCATTGAACATCGATGCCTAGCATTGTTTCGCCAGATAGCGGAAAACCTCTGAACCGCACTTTAGAACCATTCTAAATCTTGACTTTCTGCCCCCACACGATCATATTAAATTCAGATCAAAAGGAACCCCGCCCCCATGTTCATTCAAACAGAATCCACACCCAATCCTGCAACCCTAAAATTCCTGCCTGGCCAGACGGTTTTGGCAACAGGAACCGCGGATTTCGGATCGGTTGAGGCTGCAGACAGCTCGCCACTTGCATTGCGCATTTTTGGCGTGGGCGGCACCGTCGGTGTATTCTTCGGCCCCGACTTTATCACCGTTACCAAAGACGAAACGGCAGAGTGGGATCACATCAAGCCATCGATTCTAGGCGCGATTATGGAACATTTCCAATCAGGGCAACCGGTCATGTCCGGTACTGACGAAGCTGCTGCTGGTGGACACGCTGAACATAGCGGCGAAGACGGCGCCATCGTGGAACAGATCAAAGAGTTGCTGGACACACGTGTGCGTCCTGCCGTTGCCCAAGACGGCGGCGACATTACGTTCCACGGGTTCGAACGCGGCATCGTTTACCTGCACATGCAAGGTGCTTGTGCGGGCTGCCCGTCCTCGACAATCACATTAAAAATGGGCATCGAGAACCTGTTGCGCCACTATATTCCAGAGGTAACAGAGGTACGCCCCGTTGCCGCCTAAGGACTATGTTCTAGCCTTCGACACATCGGCCGCGCACTGCGCGGTCGCTTTGCTTTGTGACGGCGAAATTTACGTCGAGCGTTTCGTCGAAATGCCCAAAGGCCAGGCTGAACATCTGTTTGGATTGTTAGCGGATGTATTGTCCGAAGCAAGCATCACATGGAAAGACCTGTCAGCGATTGGTGTCGGTATTGGCCCTGGTAATTTCACAGGCGTGCGCATATCTGTTTCTGCTGCGCGTGCGCTGTCCCTTTCCCTAAATATCCCAGCCATTGGCGTGTCGCGATTAGAAGCGTTAGCACATGGCACAACGGGTTCGTGCCTGAGCGTCCTCGATGCACGGCGCGGTCAGTTCTACACGCAAAGGTTTTTTGACGGAGTTCAAACCAGCCAAGGTGCGTTGGTCACAGATGCTGATTGGAACGAAGTTAAGCAAATCCTGTCAGACGAACCGCAACTGGCTTTTCTGCCAGACGGCATGGTCATCACACCCAGCCCGCACAGCATTGCCGCCGCCACAGCCCTGATCGCGCATTCACGCAGCGACGCACCGCAAGATCGACCAGCGCCAATGTATTTGCGCGACGCCGATGCGGCTCCACCCCGCGATGCTGCACCAACAATTTTGCCATGACACCTGACCAACTTGCTGCCCTGCACGCACAGTGTTTCACAACCCCGCGACCGTGGACCGCATCTGAATTTGCGGGACTGTTAGAGAGTAAGGGTACATTTTTGCTAAATAATGACGCAGGTTTTGCACTGGCGCGTCACATCGCAGGCGAGGCAGAGTTGTTGACCCTCGCCATCGATCCAGCGCATCGCCGCCAAGGCCATGCCAGCCAGCTTGTGGATGAACTGCTTTCACACTTAACTCAGTCAAACGTAAGCGAGCTATTCTTAGAAGTTTCAGA
>CALDZS010000225.1 GCA_937944065.1 uncultured Amylibacter sp.
GTCGAAGGCGCAATGGGTCTATTCGATGGTGCACCACCTGTTGGGAAAGGCGCCACATCTGATCTTGCAGCGATGTTGGAACTGCCTGTAATTTTGGTCGTTGATGTCGCCAAACAAGCGCAATCAGTGGCCGCTTTGGTGGCAGGATTTGCCAATCACGCACCAAAACGCGCGAAAGTAGCGGCCTTAATCTTGAATAAAGTAGGTTCGCCAAGACATGAATTGATGTTGCGTCGCGCGCTCGAGCCTTCAGGCATACCCATATTAGGCTGCGTTGCGCGCGATGCAAAACTGGCGACGCCATCACGGCACCTTGGGCTGGTTCAAGCAACAGAGCGCGGCGATCTAGAGGATTTCTTGTGCTACGCTGGCGAGGTAATCGGTAAAGCAGTTGATCTTGACGCCACAATGGCGTTGTTCAAACCACTGGCCGAACCATCCAAACAGCCCTCGATAATAGCCCCGCCCGCGCAATCCATCGCAATTGCAAAGGATGCCGCCTTCGGCTTTTGTTATCCCCACCTGTTGGATGCGTGGCATGCAGCTGGGGCAAACCTGTCTTTCTTCTCTCCTTTGGCGGATCAAGCCCCTGATGATGCGGATTTAGTCTATTTGCCCGGCGGATACCCCGAATTGCATGCTGGTCGATTGGCCGCAAATACCACTTTTATGACTGGTATGCAGAAAGCACGCGCAGTTTATGGCGAATGCGGTGGCTATATGGTGATGGGCGACGCGTTGGTTGATGCCGACGGCATCGCCCATAAAATGCTAGGCTTGCTACGATTGCAAACCAGCTTTGAAACCCGAAAGTTACACTTGGGGTACAGATCGCTGTCGCCATTGGGTGGACCATTTGACCATCAACTGACGGCACACGAGTTCCACTATGCCACCACGGTATCCGCCAAAGGCGATCCTTTATTCAAAGCGCAGGACGCCGAGGGTACAAAACTAGCCGATATGGGGTTGATCAACGGGCCTCATTCAGGAAGTTTCGCGCACATCATTGACCGCGCGTAGTCCCTGAGATACGCCCGATCTATGATCGATGACACACTCGCCAAACGCAATCTAACCATCCTTGTGATTGCCCAAGCATTCTTGGGCGCGCAAATGCCTATGTTGTTTGTAATTGGTGGTCTTGCAGGGCAAAGCCTTGCCAGCAATCTATGCTGGGCAACCATGCCTATTTCCATGATTGTGTTCGGATCTATGACCACTGCCCCGTGGCTTAGCCAAGTTATGCAGAATTATGGTCGCAAGTCTGGCTTCTTTATCGGTACATTTGCTGCCGCAGTGGGCGCCGCCATTTGTGCCTATGCCCTAAACATCGGCTCGTTCGGTCTATTTTTGTTGGGCAGCTACTGCACTGGCATCTACATGTCGGCCCAAGGTTTCTTTCGGTTTGCTGCGGCTGATACAGCATCTGCAGAGTTCCGCCCCAAGGCGATCTCATATGTCATGGCGGGTGGATTGGTGTCCGCCATAATAGGCCCGCAATTGGTAAACCTAACCACAGACGCATATGTCGTGCCCTTCGTTGGCGTCTATATGACGATCGTTTCAATCAATGTCGTTGGATCGGGTTTGTTGGCGTTTCTAAAAATACCACTGCCCGCAAAGCGTGCATTCGATGCTCCGCGCGGACGGACACGGCTAGAATTGCTGAAAACGCCGCGCATCGCGGTGGCAATCATCTGCGCGATGGTCAGCTATTCCTTGATGAATTTGGTCATGACCTCGACCCCATTGGCCGTCGTCGGGTGTGGTTTTCCGCAATCAAGCGCGTCAAACATCGTATCCGCACACGTTTTGGGCATGTTCATCCCTAGTTTCTTTACGGGACACCTGATTGTCCGCTTCGGTGTGGAACGGATTATCGCGGCGGGTCTAATCATCCTAGGTTTGGCCGGTATGGTAAACCTTGCTGGTGTAGAGCTGTTCAATTTCTATGGCGGCTTGATCCTGTTGGGCATCGGCTGGAATTTTGGTTTTATCGGCGCCACATCTATGTTGGCCGGCTCGCACAGCCCCGAAGAGGGTGGTGCGGTGCAAGGGATGAACGATATGCTAGTATTCGGAATGGTCACCATTGCATCGCTTGCATCTGGTGGTTTGATGAACTGTTCAGGCGGAACACCTGTCGAAGGATGGATTTCAGTCAACATCGCCATGGTGCCATTCTTGGCATTGGCGGGCGGGTCACTGGTCTGGTTGATGCGCCAAGGCCGCGCAACTGCCTAAAATTTGTTGAACATCGCCAAACGCATCAATCGTATTTTGTTAGAAAACTCTGATGCACCAAGTCCCCCTGATGCGACCAACTCTGGCTGCTGACTGGCTTGCGCAAGTATACCTTCGGACATCCATGCAGATCGAACTGCGGCGCGTGCGGTTCTGGGTAAGCTTGCCAAATTCTTGCGCGCCGATTTCATGCGTTTCAGGCCATCCAATGCCAATTCACCCACGGCGGACATGCGCCCATCAATCAACGGGTATCTTTGTTGGTTTTCAAGCTTCGGAATAGCCATAAATAGATTGGCGAGCCCTGCCCCGTAACCATACTCTAGCAACGCCGCGCGGTGCGTCGTGGCATCCGCCCCCGTTGCCAAAGCCGCCAAACAAATCAGATTGGCTG
>CALDZS010000226.1 GCA_937944065.1 uncultured Amylibacter sp.
TATCCAAATATGTAAGCGGGTGTGATCAAATCACATCCTGACAATTAAGTGTTCAAAAGGGACGAAGGTGCATTTGCCTTTGTCCCTTTTTC
The DNA here is from genome assembly GCA_937944065.1 of uncultured Amylibacter sp. GTDB lineage: Bacteria > Pseudomonadota > Alphaproteobacteria > Rhodobacterales > Rhodobacteraceae > Amylibacter. The sequence continues at coordinate 93 of CALDZS010000226.1, forward strand.
TGCGCTAGTGTGACGGCAAATTCAAAAGGATATCATTCGTGTCATTCAAAGGCTTCCTAAAATCCAGTTTGGTGGGGTGTTTGTTGCTTGCTCCTGTGACCGCATCATCAGACGGAATTGCGGGGTCTTATCTGTCCGCAAATTTTGCGAATTCGCAAAACGACTATAAGTCCGCAGCCCGCTATTTTTCAGAAGCACTGGATTTGGATCCAAACAATCTGTTTTTGCTCCAAAACGCTTTGCTATCAGTCACGGCCAAGGGCGATGTGGAAGAGGCGGTAAAGATCGCCCAAAAGATCAGTATTTTGGGTGAACCAAATCAGCTGTCTGATTTGATTTTGTTGACCGATGCGATCAAGGGTGGCGACTACGACGCATCCGCGCGTATGTTGTCCAAGGATGGCAATACCTTTACTGCGCTGATGCGTGGACTGATTTCAGGTTGGGTGGAATTAGGTCGCGGAAAAATGGCGGCGGCAACGGCGATATTTGATGAAATGAAAGCGCCGCCTGCGGTGCAATTGTTCGGTCAGTATCACAAGGCTTTGACGCTGGCGACGGTGGGCGATTTTGGCGGTGCGGATAAGATCCTGCAAGGTGACGAGCGGGGCACACTGCGCTTGAACCGTGGCAGCTTGGTTGCGCATGCCCAAATCCTTAGCCAGCTGGACCGCGCGGCAGATGCGCAAAAGCTGCTAGAAGATAGTTTGCAAGGGACCACTGATTTGCAGCTTCAACAATTGTTGGATCAGGTAAAGGCAGGCGAAACTCTGGACTATACTTTCGTCTCGAACGCGAGCGAGGGTGCGGCCGAGGTGTTTTACACGTTAGCCAGCGCGTTGTTGGATGACAACAACCCGCAATCCAGCCTGCTATACGCGCGCTTGGCAGAGTATCTGCGCCCAAATTATACACCGTCGATCTTATTGGCCGCTGACATTTTGCGCGATCAAGAACAGTATGATCTTGCGACTGAAATTTACGCCAAAGTCTCTCCCGATGACGTGATGTATTTGGATGCAGAGCTGGGTCGTTCAGAGACGTTGATAAACGCTGAGAAACCAGATGCTGCAATCGAAGTCTTACGCAACTTAGCGCGCACTCACAGCAACATTCCCAGAGTACATATGTCTTTGGGCGATGTGTTGCGCGGTGAAGAAAACTATGCAGATGCACGCGATGCATATGAAAAAGCGGTCGAGTTGATAGAAACCCCGCAACGAAATCATTGGTTTTTATACTATGCGATGGCGATTACGTCCGAACGGCTGGACGATTGGGATCGCGCAGAGGCAGATTTCCGCACGGCTTTGGAACTAAACCCAGGTCAACCATTGGTTCTGAACTATCTTGGATATTCTTTGGTTGAGAAGAATATTAAGCTGGATGAAGCGCAGGACATGATCAAGTCCGCGGTCGAACAACGCCCTGAAAGCGGGTATATCACGGATAGTCTTGGTTGGATTTATTATACTTTGGGTAAATACGAAGACGCTGTTGCACCGATGGAGTTGGCGGTTGAATTGATCCCTGACGATCCGATTATCAACGACCATTTGGGCGATGTGTATTGGATGGTTGGACGTCAACGCGAGGCAGAGTTCCAATGGAAACGTGCCCTGTCATTTGAACCAGAAGATGAAGAGGCAACGCGCATTCGGACCAAGTTACAGGTCGGTTTGGATAAGGTTTTGGAAAATGAAAAGGCGCTGAAAACGGCCAAGGATGATGGTAATTAACCAACGCGCCCGTGCGAAGATTAATCTGTGTTTGCATCTAACGGGTCAGCGCGCCGATGGTTATCATTTGTTGGACAGTTTGGTTGTCTTTGCTGATGTGGCCGATAAAATCACTGTCGAGGCCGCGCAAAAGCTATCGCTAAACATCAATGGTCCCTTCTCTGATGGTCTGACAGTGGGTGCTGACAATTTGGTGATCAAAGCAGCGCAAACCTACCAAGGTTTGGGTGCGAAAATTACTCTGCAAAAAAATCTACCGATTGCGTCTGGAATCGGTGGCGGATCGGCGGATGCAGCGGCCAGTCTGCGTGCTCTGTCGGAACTGAGCAGCCAACCGTTGCCTGCAGATAACGGGTTGTCGCTGGGTGCGGATGTCCCCGTCTGTTTGTTTGGCCAAGCCTGTCGGATGCAAGGGATTGGCGAAGATATAACACCAGTTTCCTCCTTGCCACCTCTGCCTGCCGTATTGGTCTGGCCAAATGTTGCTGTATCGACTGCGACCGTGTTTCAATCCATTTCGCAAAAAGAAAATCCAGCGATTTCGATGCTGGTAGATAAAAAAATGGAGTTTGCAGATACGGTCGCGTTTTTGAAAACCACACGCAATGATATGCAATATGCGGCGCGACAATTAGCGCCCGAAATATCCGACGCTTTGGAAATGCTGGAACATTCTGGCGCGGATTTGGCACGAATGTCTGGGTCAGGCGCGACATGTTTTGGGTTGTTCAAGGATCACGAGACTGCCGCAGCAGCTGCACAGGAAATCGCAGAGTGTCAGCCTGATTGGTGGGTGCGTTCTACGGTCCTAAACGACACGTGAGACAACGAAGTCTGCTAAATCAGCCAGCACATCGCGCAATTCGCTTTGAGGTAAACGCCTGATAGCTTCTTTGGATTTTTCTGCCCAAAGCACAGCCTGTTCGCGGGTTTCTTCAATCGCGCCATGCTTCTCCATCAAAGCCATTGCTTGTTCCAAGTCACCATCCTGTTGATCGCCCACTTCGATGGTGCGCTTCCAAAAAGTCAGCTCTGCCGGGTCTGCCTTTTCAATCGCTTTGATCACCGGCAAGGTCAGCTTGCGTTCGCGAAAATCGTCGCCAACATTTTTACCCAAACTTTTGGTGACACCTGAATAGTCCAACAAGTCATCCACAATTTGGAAACTAATCCCAAGTGCATCACCATAATCATGCAGCGCTTGAATATCTGCTTCGGACGCGTTGGCAATAACACCGCCGACTTGGGTAGCAGCGGCGAATAAGGCGGCCGTTTTGCCCTTGATCACCTTAAAGTAAATTTCTTCGGTGGTGGCTATGTTTTGGGCAACAGTCAGTTGCAAAACTTCGCCCTCGGCGATGGTCGCAGATGCATTTGCCAGTATGTCCAAAACACGCAAGTTTCCGGTTTCGACCATCAACTGGAAAGACCGCGAGAACAGGTAATCACCTACCAAGATGGATGAAGAATTGTCCCACAAAAGGTTCGCTGTAGCACGACCGCGCCGCTTGTCACTTTCGTCAACAACATCATCATGTAGCAAGGTTGCTGTATGAATAAACTCGACCGTTGCGGCCAGATGAATGTGATAAGGGCCGTCATAACCGCACAGACGTGCGGCGGCCAAGGTCATCATGGGGCGCAATCGCTTGCCACCAGCCTCGACCAGATGCGCAGTTACCTCTGGAATACGGGGGGCATTTTCTGATGCCATGCGTGTCGCGATGATGTTGTTCACAGCCGACATATCTTCTGCCAACAGGTCTTTTAACCGATCTTGTGGTTTGATCATATTCGCATGCCCTTAGCCCGCATTCATTAAGCCTCGACAGACCCATGCCTGCCTCGCTAAGACATGTGTATGAAAGAATTGATCCGAACAACAGACCCAACTTTAATATCTTTTGTCACAGCCTTGTTAAAAGCAGAAGATATTGTCTGTTTTGACCTAGATGTGCATATGAGCACGCTGGAAGGGTCCATTGGTATCTTGCCCCGTCGCATCACAGTGGCAGATCGGCATTTGTTTCGCGCGCGCGCGATTCTGAAGGACAATGAAATAGAGCTGCCCGAAAGGTCTTGATCGACCCAATGCAAACCACATTCGATCAATTTTTGGGCGGCCAGTTGGTAATCGAACAACCGCTATCGGGATACCGCGCCGCGACTGATCCGGTTTTACTGGCAGCGTCGATTGCTGCGACATCTGGGCAATCTGTTTTGGATGTCGGATGCGGTGTCGGCGTCGCCAGCCTGTGTTTGGCGCAGCGCGTTGCAGGTCTGGATATCGCTGGATTGGAACTGCAGTCTGATTATGCCGCTCTTGCCATGAAAAATGCACAGGCGGCGCAGATTGCAATTGAGGTTTTGACCGGCGATGTGGTTACGCCGCCTGCGTCGATAAAGTCGCGGGTTTTTGATCATGTCATGACGAACCCGCCATATCATCCCGCCAAAACATCTGCCGCGCAGGCCGCGGACAAGGCGTTAGCGGATCGCGAAACCGTTCCGCTGGATAAGTGGATTAAACAATGTCTAAAGCGGGTAAAACCCAAAGGGTATTTCACCATCATTCATCTGGCAGATCGGTTGCCTCAAATTCTGACAGCAACCAGTCAGTGTGGTGAAGTGTCGGTTTTACCGATAGCGGCGCGCGCAGATCGGCCTGCAAAGCGTGTGCTTGTGCGGGCCCGCACCAACAGTCGCGCTGCAGCCCAGCTTTGTGCGCCATTGATCATGCATGAGGGCCGCGCGCATGATGGTGATCGCGCGTCGTTTACTGATAAAGCCACCGCGATCCTGCGGCATGGGCATCCGCTGGAATTTTAAACACTTTGTTAATCGTGACCTAAGAAAGTCGGTGCGAAGTTGCCGATTTGATTTCGTTTTGCGTGACAAACGAAATGATCTGTGGTCAACTTCTATCGTAATGTTAACTTTGGAGGTGCCTAATGACGCTAAGTTCTCATATCTCAGAGCTTAAGAAGAAACATGAAAAACTCTCGTCTTTGATCGAGACCAAACAAGTCCAACCCAGTTCCGACGGGTTAGAGGTAAGTAGCCTTAAAAAGCAAAAGCTTGCCCTAAAAGAAAAAATCAAAAGTTTGAAAAACTAGTCTAGCGCACAGATCACGAGGATACGTATCGTATCGTCGGGGAAGCCGCCAATCAGATGATTTGGCGGCTTTTAAGTGTCTGATGTGCCCTAAGATTAGACAGCGTGGGCCTGATATAAATCAGCGGTCCATTCGGGAACAATCTGCGGTTTCCCCAGATAGTAGCCCTGCAAACAGTCGATATCTGTTTTCTGCAAAAACTCCATATCCTCGACGTTTTCAACATGTTCAGCAACGGTGAACATGTTGAACTGACGCGCGATTGACGTCAGTGCCGCAGTTAACACTTGGTTATCTGGATTGTCGCTGATTCCTCGAATGAATTGACCATCGATTTTGACGATG
>CALDZS010000227.1 GCA_937944065.1 uncultured Amylibacter sp.
TTCCCGTTTGACAGTCACGCCGTGCGGGCCGTATCTGCGGTCTTGATCCCTGCTGCAATAGCCTTGCTGGATCACGCGGACGAAGCTGAAGATTGGTTGCACTATTCAGTCGAGTTTCTGTCCACCGTTTATTCTCCGTGGGGCGATACTGACGGCGGATGGGCAGAAGGGCCGCATTACTGGATGACCGGTATGGCCTATCTGATTGACGCGGCTAACCTTTTGAAAAGCTATTCTGGCATCAATATTTACGAGCGCCCGTTTTTCCAGAAAACAGGGGACTTCCCTTTATACACCAAGTCACCTGACACACGGCGCGCAACCTTTGGCGATGACAGCACAATGGGCGATCTGCCCGCAGTTAAAATTGGTTACAATTTGCGCCAGTTCGCGGGCGTGACCGGCAATGGTGCGTATCAGTGGTACTATGACGAGATTAAACGCACCAACCCTAACACTGAAATGGCGTTCTATAATTGGGGCTGGTGGGATTTCAATTTCGATGAGCTGGTCTATCAGACCGACTTTCCAATTGTAGAGGCGGTTCCACCATCAGACGATGACGCGGTTCGGTGGTTCAAGGGTATCGGCTGGGTTGCGATCCAGCACCGGATGCAAGATCCCGACAACCACATTCAGTTCGTCATGAAATCATCACCTTTTGGATCGATCAGCCACAGTCACGGCGACCAAAATGCCATTTGCCTTGCGGGCTTTGGCGAAGATTTGGCCATTCAATCGGGCCACTACGTCGCTTTCAACAGCACAATGCATCAGAATTGGCGCAGACAAACACGGTCAAAGAACGCGATTTTAATCAATGGTAAAGGCCAGTATGCGGGCAAAGATAAAACCATTGCCATGCAGTCCACGGGACAAATCAACACCGTAGAAGAACGCGATGGATCTGTCTTTTTCCAAGGCGACGCGACCGAAGCTTACAAAACGCTTTCACCCGAAATCACGTCCGTTATGCGCGACGTTCACTTTGTGAACAACGAATATTTCGTGATCGTTGACAGTATCGACGCCGACGAAGCAGTCGAGATTGATTGGTTGTTACATGCGAACGCACCGATGGATTTGGGCGGGACGACATTCCGCTACACGGGCGAGCGCGCTGGTTTTTACGGCCAGTTCTTATGGTCCGAGGCGGGCAATCCAACGATAACCCAGACAACAGGGTTTCCAGATGTGGACCCGTCTGAATTCGAAGGATTGGCGCAAAGTACGTGCCTAAAGGCGACGTTCCCCAAGGCCATCCGGCACCGTATCGCGACCTTGCTTGTGCCGTATCCATTGGCCAAGCCGCGCCGCATCTTCAGCTTTCTTGATGACCAAGGCTATGATTGCGATCTGTATTTCACGGATTCCCAAGATCGCAGTTTTCGCGTGGTTGTTCCCAAAACATTCGACGTTGGCACGTCGCTAAAAACATAAGATTCCAGAAAGGACTTACTATGAAACTTCAAGGTAAAACAGCAATCGTCACAGGTGGCGGGCGCGATATCGGCAGCGCATGTGCAAAGACATTGGCACGCGAAGGTGCAAATGTTGCCATCAACTATTTCGCAAGCAGTGCTGGTGCAGACGAAACAGTGGCTGCAATCAAAGCCGCGGGTGGCAATGCATTTGCACAACAAGGTGACTTGACGAAACAAGCGGACGTGGACGCCCTAGTTGCAAAAACTGTTGCAGAGTTCGGTGGACTTGATGTGTTGGTAAACAACTCTGGCGGGCTGGTAGCACGCAAAACAATTGCAGAGATGTCGCTGGAACACTGGAACACGGTTATGGATTTAAACTTGACCAGTCTTTTCCTTATGACCAAAGCATGCACGGCAGAAATGACGTCCGGCACGATTGTGAACCTTGCCAGCCAAGCCGCCCGAGATGGCGGTGGACCAGGTTCAATTCCCTACGCAACATCGAAGGGTGCCGTTGTGACAATGACGCGCGGTTTGGCCAAAGAATTGGGTCCTAACATTCGCGTCAATGCGTTGTGCCCAGGCATGATCGACACCGATTTCCACAACATCCACACACCAGATGCAGCCCGCAAAGGGTTTGAAGCCGCCGCACCTGTAAAGCGTCAAGGCGTTCCACAAGATGTGGCAAACCTCGTGTTGTTCTTGGCTTGTGACGATAGTGCCTTTTTGACTGGGACCAATATCGACATTAACGGAGGGATGTTGTTTAGTTAAGGCAACCATCCAAAGCGGGGCAGGCGCGATGCTCGCCCCGTTTAACTATGAAATGCGTGGCAATGATTTTTGAACGCTTAACAAGATTCTTTTTAAACCTTTGTGACCCCTATTCTCCGCCGACAGGGACAGACGCGCCTGCAAACACCGTTTGGCCCTATATACGAGCAAGCCTCCGACCGATCCGCACCATCCTGATCCTCAGTATCATCTCGACGCTTATTGCCGCAAGTATAGAGGTTTGGTTGATTAGCTATGCTGGACAAATAATTGATAAACTGGCCGAAACGCCAAGAACGGATATTTGGCGAGTGCATGGGCGCGACCTGCTAACAGCGGCAATCATCATTTTGATTTTTCGACCCATATCGCAATTCGTTCGCAACGCGATGGATGTCATTGCAGTCCAATGCAATGTCGCAAATCTGTTTCGGTGGCGTGCGCATGACCACCTGTCAAAACAATCGGTTGGTTGGTTTCAGAATGACCTTTCTGGGCGTACATCAAAGCGGTTGGTAGATCACGGAAACTATACCGCGAACATCATATCGGATGTGTTGAACGCAGTTGCCTTTGGAATTGTTTACATGGTCGGCGTCGTCTCGTTGATGGCCAGTTCTGATATTCGGTTGGCAATTCCGATCTTTATATGGATGGCATTGTATATCGGAATTATGGCGATGATCGTGCCGCGGATGGTTCGCGCGCAAGAAAAATTCCAAAGTGCAAAGTCAGCAATGATCGGAACTGTGGTCGACAGCTTTTCCAATTTTGACACGATGAAATTGTTTGCGGGACGGCGAGAAATATCAAACGACTTTAAAAATGGACTAGAGGATACACGCCAAGCACTGTTCAAAACACGGCAGATTTCGGTGTCTATGAGTACGATTGTGATCGCGCTTGAAGGGGTCATCATGGTCGGCTTTATCGGCTATGGCATTCTGTTATGGTCGCAAGGTGTTGCTACAATTGGTTTGGTCGGCGCTGCGATTGCGTTGACCTTTCGCATCACCACAATGGCCGACTGGATTTTGGATGCTGTTTGGTCGATTTTTCTGAACGTTGGCAGTATGCGTGAGGCGCTGAAAACGTTGGCTCAACCTATTGCTATTCCCAATGATCCAACTGCTCCTGACCTGAAGATCGCGAAAGGTGCGATGCAGCTGTCCAACATTCGACACCATTACGGAACTGGCCAAGGTGGTTTAGATAATTTGTCGATGACGATAGCTGGTGGCGAAAAAATCGGTATAGTCGGACGCTCGGGCGCGGGTAAATCGACGCTGGTCAATCTTATTTTGCGGTTTTTTGAGGCAGAGGCAGGAGAGATTTTGATCGACCAGCAGTCGATCCGCGATGTGAATCAAGACAGTCTGCGTGCGGCAATCGGTATGGTCAGCCAACAAGCGTCATTGTTGAACCGATCTGTCAAAGACAATATCTCACTTGGCCATAATGATGTGACCTTGGACCAAATAAAGGCCGCTACAAAACAGGCTAAGGCAGATGTTTTTATTGAAGATTTGAAAGATCATGAAGGGCGTGTTGGATATGACGCGCATGTTGGTGAACGCGGGGTCAAATTGTCTGGGGGACAGCGTCAACGCATCGCTTTGGCACGGGTCATTCTTAAAGACGCGCCCATTCTTATTTTGGACGAAGCAACCAGCGCGCTCGACAGCGAGGTCGAAGCCGAGATTCAAACGGCCTTACGCGATGTTATGGGCAACAAAACTGTTATCGCGATTGCACATCGCTTGTCTACAATTGCACAAATGGACCGCATTATCGTGCTTGAGGCAGGGCGCATTGCCGAAAGCGGGACGCATGCGGAGCTGTTGTTTGCAAACGGCCTGTACGCGTCTTTCTGGAGCCGACAATCGGGTGGATTTTTAGGTACCGAGGATGATACGTAGAAGGTTAACTTGATCCGATTGCATGCCACTCCATCCGAATATCAGGACACTTTTCTTCATTGTTACTGCCGTCTGTTTCTTCGATGGGTTCAAACCCATGATGGATATAAAACGCCTGCGCACGTGTGTTCTTTTTAAACACCCACAACTGTCGATACGAAACATCGTGCAGACCGCGGGCTAGTAATTTACTGCCAATGCCCGAACGCCACGCCTTTGGTGCAAGATACAAGTGGTCAATCCAATCTTGGCTATACCCTATAAATCCATCGATCTGACCATCAGTTTCGTGAACCAGCACAGTATGATTTGGCAGCACGCGTCGCGTGAAGAATGCCATATCGTCGGCAATCGTATGAAGTTGAGGCAACCAAGGCATTCCGACTGATCGAGCCTCGTTAAAAACCTCTACCAATTTGGGCACATCATCGTAGGTTGCTTCGCGAATATGCGTCATACTTTATCGCGCCAACCAACCGCCATCGACATTCAAAATCGCGCCATGAATGTATTTCGACGCAGGCGCTGCCAGAAACACGGCGGTTTGCGCGATGTCCTCGGCTTGCCCCCAACGCCCCGCGGGTATGCGTTCCAATATGGCCTTGTTGCGTTCAGGGTCTGCGCGCAACGCCTTTGTATTGTTGGTTTCGATATAGCCGGGCGCAATGGCATTCACATTCAGACCTTGCCCCGCCCATTCGTTTGCCATGCTTTTAGTCAACCCGGCCACACCATGTTTGGATGCTGTATAGGACGGAACTCGAATGCCGCCTTGAAACGACAGAAGCGACGCGATGTTGACGATCTTACCTGCGCCCCTTGGCAGGGCCGCTTTTGCAAATGCTTGGCAGGTGAAAAACACTGATTTCAAATTCACGTCGATCACATCATCCCAATCGGACTCAGTAAAATCAACCGTATCGTCGCGCCGAATGATCCCCGCATTGTTGATCAATATGTCAATCTGGCGAGACGCAAACACATCACCTGCGGCCATCGGGTCTGCGAAATCAAGAGCCAGTTCTTCGCCGCTGTCCAGCATCGCGACGGTTTTTGCAGACGAAGACCGACCAGCGCAAATTACGTGCGCACCAGCCCGCCCCAATGCAACTGCAATGGCCTGCCCAATTCCGGTATTGGCACCAGTTACAAGTGCGGATTGCCCTGCCAACGAGAACGGATTCATCGCAGATCACCCATCGCGACCATGTCCATGTCTGTGTAATCAACATTGTCGCCGGCCATTGCCCAACAAAACGTATAACTGCCCGTGCCAACACCACAATGGATTGACCAAGGTGGCGAAATCACGGCTTCTTCGTCCTGCATCACAATGTGACGCGTTTCATTAGGTTCACCCATAAAATGAAACACGCGATTTTCATCGTCCAGATCGAAATACAAATACGCTTCCATACGGCGATCGTGTACGTGCGCGGGCATGGTGTTCCACACGGACCCTTCATGGAGCATGGTATATCCCATGACCAATTGGCAGCTTTCCATCACCTCTGGGTGCACGAACATATATATCGTCCGCTTGTTGGCTGTTTCCGCGGCCCCAAGTTTTAGGCTGGCCGCATCAGCCAGTGTAACCAATCGGTTTTTCAGACTGCGGTGGGCAGGGGGGGAAACGATGTAAAACCGTCCTTTACCTGAAAAGGTCACTGTACCTGCGCCCATACCAAGATACAGTATGTCACCGTGTCCAACCGTGTAAGTGTCATCTCCACAGCTGACATCTGCTGGATCGCCAAGATTCAAAACACCCATTTCACGACGATCCAATATCGACGGTGTGCCTGTTTCTTTCACTGCGTCCAATGTCAGGAATTTCCCGTTTGGTACAGCGCCACCAACAATCATCCGATCATAATGCGTGTATGTTAGATTGATTTGCCCATCTTGGAACAGTCCACCGACGTGAAAGTTGTCACGTAATTCGGATGTGTCCATCGCCTTGGTCGCGGCTGGATCTACTGCGTAAAGCGTTTTAACATTTAGCATTTTGATCCTTATAAAAAGTCATCTCGTCGGGGGGTGAAGCTGTCGATTAGTGTTCCTGGCTCTAGACACACACAGCCATGCACAGCATTTGATGGAATGACGAAACTGTCACCTGGTCCGACCTCGGTCACGTCATCTGCGATGGTAAATTCAAACCGTCCACTTTTGACAAAAGTCGATTGCACATGAGGGTGATTGTGCAGGGCGCCTTGTGCGCCTTTTTCCTCAAACGAAAACGCTACAACCATCAAATCAGGATGATCAGCAAGAACTTGTCGGGTTACGTTTTCATCGGCTTTAACGATTGGGTAAGTTTGCATCTTGTGTCTCCTGTCAGCGTTGGCGTCCATTAAACACGTGCGCCAAGCCTTGTAATTCTATCCTCTAAACTGGTATGGTAGAACACTAGTTTAGTCAATAAAGTCGCAGCTATTATGTCCATAATGTCACCTTCAATTCTGACCACTCCTGCGCGGGATAGGTCTTTCCAGTTCGCCTCTATTGGCGAATGTATGATTGAAATGTCACCAAGCGATAATGCTGGCGAATTTCGTCTGGGTTTTGCGGGTGATACGTTCAACACAGCATGGTATCTGCGCGCCTTGAGGGCTGATGTTCCCACGTGCTATGTCACTTGTGTCGGCACCGATGAAGCGTCCAAGAACATGTTACGCATGATGGTTGATGCGGGCATAGATACATCGCATATCGTGCAAAGTAAGACGCGCACCGTTGGCCTATATTTGATCTCTTTGCTGGATGGTGAGCGCAGCTTTTCATACTGGCGAAGCGCCTCTGCCGCACGTGAATTGGGGCAACATCCAGACGCGATAATGAATGCGATTGACGGCGCTGATTTGATTTATCTTTCCGGCATTTCAATGGCGATTCTGGATGAAACTGGGCGCGCCAATTTGCTAGACACGCTGAAAGCCGCGCGGGCAGACGGCAAGACAATTGCGTTTGATTCAAATCTACGACCGCGTTTGTGGGCCGACAATACAGAAATGACCGCGGCCGTGATGAAAGCGGCTGCGATCAGCGACATCGTCCTTCCCTCCTACGACGATGAGGTGGAATATTTCGGCGATGCAAATATTGAGGCGACCGCGCAGCGCTATTTGGATGCTGGATGTAGAACAGTGGTTGTGAAAAACGGCAGCGGTTCAGTGTATTTTGTTCACGGGAATGAATCCGGATATGTTGAAATGAACGCGGCATCCGATATCGTGGACACAACCTCTGCAGGTGACAGTTTTAATGCAGGCTTTTTTGCTGGCATGGACAGTGAACAACCAATTGAAAAGGTGATCCAGAACGCAGCGTTGGTTGCTGGCCAAGTGATCAGTCGCAAAGGTGCGCTTGTAAAACTTGATCGCGAAACCCTGTCACTGTTTTCGAAAGTTTAGTTATGAAAGAGACGTGGCGCTGGTTTGGACCTTATGACAAGATCAGCCTCGCTGACATAAAACAGACAGGTGCGGCAGGTATTGTGTCGGCGCTGCACGATGTGCCTTACGGACAAGTATGGTCCAAAGAACATATTCAAGAATACAAAAACGGTATCGAGTCGGCTGGCTTTAGCTGGGACGTGGTCGAAAGCCTGCCAATTCACGAAGCCATCAAGAAGGGCGAGGGCGACTTAAAACCCCTGTTTGCGAACTATCGCCAGTCGATGGCAAATTTGGCCAAAGAAGGCATCAAGACTGTCTGCTATAATTTTATGCCCGTATTGGATTGGACGCGAACCGACCTGATCGCACCAGTGGCTAATGGAGGGACATGCCTGCGGTTTTCAGCATCCAAAATGGCTGCGTTCGAAATCCATATGATCGGGCGCGAAGATGCTCGTGAAAGCTATGCCAAAGAGGCCGTCGCAAAGGCTGACGCATGGTTTCAGCGCGCTACGGATG
>CALDZS010000228.1 GCA_937944065.1 uncultured Amylibacter sp.
GGCAGGTTATTCGCCCATGTTGAAATCGTACCAGCGCCCAAGCAGACTAGCATATCGCCTGGCTTGCAATGCTGTTCCACAAAGGCAGGAAGGCCCGCCTCGTCGTTCACCAGATGCGCTGATTTGTGACCATGCGTGGTCAAACCGTCGACCAGATCAGCCTGACCTGCACCTTTAATCGGGGCTTCGCCTGCGGCATAAATCTCGGATATGCCGACAACATCTGCATCATTAAAGCAGGCGCAGAAATCTTCGAACAGATCATGCAGACGAGTATAACGGTGCGGTTGATGCACAGCAATAATCCGACCCGTGGTGGATTGGCGCGCGGCAGACAACACAGCCTTAATCTCTACGGGATGATGAGCGTAATCGTCGATAATCGTCACGCCATCAATGTCCCCGATGCGGGTAAAGCGGCGGTTAACGCCTTTGAAATTTTTCAGTGCTTCGGCAATGTTTTCCAACTCAATCCCTAGGTACCGCGACACAGCGATAGATGCCAATGCGTTCGAGACATTGTGATCGCCAGGCATCGGTAACTGTACCTTTTCAATGCGCTTACCTTCAGCCTGCAGCACGATATCAAATACGGCCACGCCTTGGACGTAATGCAAGTTTTCAGCACGGACATCGGCTTGTTTATTGAACCCATATGTTATGACTTTGCGATCCGTAATACTGCCCACCAATGTCTGAACTACCGGATGATCCGAATTACAAATCGCCACGCCGTAGAACGGAATGTTATGCACGAATGTATCGAACGCAGCATGAAGGTTTTCGACAGTGCCGTAATGCTCCATATGCTCTGGATCGATATTCGTCACCACTGCGATGGTTGCGGGAAGCTTGGTAAATGTACCATCAGACTCGTCGGCCTCGACAACCATCCACTCGCCTTTTCCCATGCGGGCATTTGATCCAAATGCATGGATCACACCGCCATTGATAACAGTCGGGTCAATTCCGCCAGCCTCCAGCAAGGTTGCAACCATGGTTGTGGTGGTCGTCTTCCCGTGCGTCCCCGCAATCGCAACGTTGGATTTGATACGCATCAATTCCGCCAACATCTCGGCACGGCGTACAACCGGCATGCCTTTGGCGCGTGCCGTGTCCAGTTCTGGGTTACCCGGTTTAATGGCGGACGATGTCACCAGTACGTCAGCACCTTCGATATTTTCTGCGCGTTGACCTTCAAATACTGTTGCGCCCAACTGCTCTAATCGATCAGTGATCTTGCTTTTTTTCAGATCAGATCCCTGCACGGTATAACCTTGATCCAACAAAACTTCGGCAATGCCAGACATTCCGATGCCACCGATACCAACAAAATGAATAGGGCCCAGTTTGCTGGGGAGTTTGGTTGCTGTGCTCACGTCGTTATTCCTTTTGTGCGGTCTTCTCTACCAAATCAGCCAAATGTCGGGCGGCCAATGGTTTTCCAACAGATAGGGCGCTAGAAGCCATTTTTGAAGCCGCATTCGCGTCTGTTAAGATTGTTTTTATGGCTTGCGCCAATGTTTCAGGGGTCAAATCAGGTTCAGTTAATATTTGTGCGGCACCCGCATCAACCAACGCTTTGGCATTTGCGGTCTGTTCGTCGCGAATGGCGATGGCCAGCGGGATTAGGATGGATGGGCGACCAATGACACTTAGGTCTGCAACCGTAGAGGCCCCTGCCCGCGTCACGACCAAATGTGCCGCGGCCATCCGATCTGGCACATCGTCAAAAAAAGGTTTTATATCTGCGTCGACACCTGCATCAGCAAACAACGCCGCACACTCTGCCGCGTCCGCCTCGCGGGCCTGACAAGACACACGCAATCGCGCACGCATATCAGCGCTGAGGAATGCCAATGACTTTGCGGCGGTCGTTGCCACAATGCTTGATCCTTGCGAGCCGCCCATTACCAGCAAGGTCAAGTCACTTTTGGTAATTTCAGGATACGGCGCGCCCGCTTTCAATAGGATGGCACTGCGAACTGGATTGCCAACGTTAACCCCTTGCACACCTTTGGGCAGCTCTGTTGGCCACGTCCCGCAGGCAACTGCGTCAACACGTTTCGCGAACAGCTGGTTCACGCGTCCTAGGACACCGTTTTGTTCATGAATAATTCTGGGCAACCGCAAACAGCTGGCTGCGGACATCGCTGGAACTGCAGGATAACCGCCAAAGCCTGCAACAAGTGTTGGGCGATCTTTGCGCATGGATTGCACCGCCGATAGAACGCCCGAGGCAATTTTGAATGGTGTGATTAGTTTGGCCAAGATGCCACCACGTGCAAACGTAGAGGCGTTCACCACCTCTATATCGACTGCGTCTGGAAACCCGCCGGTGTAGCGAGAGCCCCGTGGATCGGTGCTCAGCTTTACACGCCAACCACGGCGCAACATCTCTTCGGCCAGCGATTGCGCAGGGAACATGTGTCCGCCTGTGCCGCCAGCGGCGATGACAAGCAACGGCGCCGTCATCGGGTCAACCTCGACCTGAATTCAACGCATCGGTGATATCACCCTGCGGTCGATTGCGTGTAAATGCTAATAACATGCCCAGCGCGATACCGCCCGCGACCAAAGACGATCCACCATAACTGATGAACGGCAGCGTCATTCCTTTGGCTGGCAGTAACCGCACGGCCACACCCATGTTGATCATGGCTTGCATGCCGAACAATGCGACCAGCCCTGTGCCTGCTAGGCGAATGAAAATATCGCGTTCGGCCATAAGGCGGAACAAGCTACGCACGGTCAGCGCCATGAACAGGGCGATGATGAAAAGAACCATAACCAATCCGTATTCCTCTGCGGCCACCGCGATGATAAAATCTGTGTGTGCGTCAGGTAAGGACCATTTTACCGTGCCCTCGCCGACACCCACCCCAAAGAACCCGCCTTCTTGGATCGCGTTGGTAGCATACCCAAGTTGCGTGCGTGGATCGACCTCTGGGTTCAGAAACCCATCAATGCGGCGGGCAAAGTGTTCTGAGCTATTGTAGGCTAAAAACCCTGCCCCGGACACGCCAACGGCCATCAAGACCATCAGCAGAACGGGCGCACCTGCCACGAAATACATCAATCCCCAAGAGGCCAGAACAAGGGATGCTTGGCCAAAGTCAGGTTGCATCGCCAACATGAATACAATGATAAGCGTAACAAAGAATGACAAGCGTTTACCTGGAGGACCGCCCACCTCGAAACTCGCGGCTATTAGCCATGCAGAGAAGATTACGAAACATGGTTTCAAAAACTCTGAGGGTTGGATGGATGTGAAACCCAATGAATACCACCGCGTTGCACCCTTGCCAAAATCTGTGCCCAGTGCGGGTAACAAAGCAATCGCAACGAACCCGATTAGAAATCCAAATACGCCCAAGCGGCGCACCAACTTGGGCGACATCATTGATGTGATGATCATCGCGGTTAACGCAATTCCGCCAAAGAAAACTTGTTTATAGACGTAATAGAACGGGGTCAGTCCGTTGCGTTGTGCCAAGGGCACCGATGCCGCCAAACCCAACAAGATGCCGATACAAAAAAGCATGATAACAGCGGCCAATGACCACCGATCGACCGTGCGCCACCATTTAGGTAGCACAGGTTCACCCGGTTGCGATGCAACCGTGCCAAACACCATATCTGTCATGAACTTCGCCTGTCCTTTTACCTGCCACGTGCCTCGTGCCGCCTCTTTTGGGCGTGCTTAGGCAGTATCTTACACCAACTGTTTCGCGAATTCCAGCCTCAAGACACGCGCGTCGCCAGCCATAGCGTAAATCCACCACAATCAGGGTCTTCAGGACTGTAATCGATATCCCCGAACCCGTTCGCGGCGAATAGATCGCGGTAACGATCCGCATCCAAGGACGCACAGTAAAGCGGCTCGCCCTCGACTGAGCCATAAGTTTCGCCGTCTTCGACGCCTGTGGTTATCAATATCGCACCGCCCACCTTCAGGTGAGTGCGGAACAGTGGGAACATTTCGACTTGATCCTCGCGGGTTAGATGAAACATACCAGAAAAGCTGATGATCGCATCAAACCGCTTGTCCAAATCAACATGGCGCATGTCACATTCGATCCATGTGTGATCGGGATAGCGTTCGCGCGTGATCTCTAGCATTGGCACGGCGAAATCCACGCCTGTAATTTGTGCACCTTGGTCGATTAGGTACTGCGCAACTGGTTGCCCAGCACCCGATCCAAGATAGAGAATTTCTGGGTTGCTCGGGCAGCGAGACAGAAATGCATCCAACTGCGGTTTTTCAAAGAGCTTTTTATTTCGACTTTGATCAAATCCACGAGCAACCCGAGTGTAAAGATCTTTGGTGTCTTCGTAGATATCCATCAAATCCAAGCGCGGGTTTTGGCCAGATATGCATCGGCCTCGGCGCCAAACACTTCACGCAATCCCGCTTCCTCTGGCACCACAAACCGCTTTTGAATAATTGCGATAAATCCGATCAAGACGGGAATTCCAAACCAGATACCTCGGCCGATAATACTACCAGCAAGGATCACAGCGAGACCCAGATAGATCGGGTTACGGCTGATACGATATGGCCCCTCGACAAGCAACGTTGTTGCCTTGTGATGCGGTTCGATTGTGGTGCGTTTACGCCAAAACCAGAAAGCGG
The DNA here is from genome assembly GCA_937944065.1 of uncultured Amylibacter sp. GTDB lineage: Bacteria > Pseudomonadota > Alphaproteobacteria > Rhodobacterales > Rhodobacteraceae > Amylibacter. The sequence continues at coordinate 4,637 of CALDZS010000228.1, forward strand.
CCCACAGGATCAGGCTCAATCCCGTCAGTGTAAACCCCCAACCAAGTGAGACGTGACCACCGATGGGTGTCGCCCAGTCTGGCGTCAAACGGCCGACGATCAAGATCAGCAACCAACTTGCAGCAAACCAGATCGGCGGTAAGTCGGGAAAACCCTTCATGACAGATGCGGCGTTACTGCCGCGATGAACGCATCGCCGCGCAATTCGAAATTCGGGTATTGATCGAAACTGGCACAAGCGGGCGCAAGCAGTATCACATCGCCCTCTTTCGCATCCGCCACGGCCTGCTCAACTGCACGCTCTATTGTTTCACATTGCGCTTGTGGTGTGGCACCCAATTGGCTGGCAAATTCTGTTGTCGCTTCGCCTATCAGATAAGCTTTACTGACCCGCTCAAACAGCGGTGCAAGATTTGTAATGCCACCCTCTTTGGCCTGACCACCAACAATCCAGCGGATGTTTTTGAATGCTTTCAACGCTTGTTCCGCAGCATCAGCATTCGTGGCCTTGCTATCATTCACAAAGGTTACACCGTTGGCCGTACCCACGATCTGACACCGATGCGGCAAACCAGGATACGTGCGC